>JAYTOQ010000302.1:0-14532 GCA_043747665.1 Polyangiaceae bacterium
AGCGGATCATTTTGGACCCGCGCTCTTCGCGGAGACGTTCGCTCGCACCAGGAAGTGCTTCCTTTCCCCGCGGCATTATTCGACCGGGAACACGACGCCGAACGGCCTCTTCGGCGCGCTGACCGGACTATCACCGCTCTACGTCGAGCGCGCTCGCAGAGACGCTCTGTTCCCTCTGCCGCTCCGCGCCCTGCGTGAGCTCGGCTACGCGATGCACGTCTGGTACCCCAACCAAGCACTCGACTTCGATGGCCTCCTCGCCGCGGTCGTCGGCCCGAACGTCCAAGTGCACCGCAGCACGGGCCTACCGACCAACGATGCCGACGAGTCCACTGTCGAGCATTTCGCGACCGAGGCGCGGCTCACAATACCGCGGTTCGACTACGTGGTAATCGACTCGTCGCATTACGACTACTCCTATCCACAGCGCTACGAGCGCTTCACGCCCAGCGGGACACTCGGGCTACGGTTCAACCCGAACACTGGCGAAGGCCTTGAGCGAGTCGACATGTCGGCCCTTCGTGGCGCCGAAGAGAAGGTCCACAATCGCTACAAGAATTCACTCCTCTTCGTGGACTCCCTCGTCGCGAGATTGCTCGACGCGGCCGCTCAACGAGCGGCATCCCGTGGCGGTTGTAGTCTTCGGCGATCATGGCGAAGCTTTCTGGGACAAGGGTGGGCCGTTCGGCCATTCGACGCAGCTCTCCGACGCGCAAACGCGCGTTCCGGCGCTATTCTGCTTTCCGGACGTGGTGACATCGAATTATGGAATCTCGTCTCACGCGGACATCTTTCCCACGATCTTCGATTCGATGGGACTCCGCGCGGACGTGGCGTTCATGACCGGGAAAACACTCCTTCGCTTCGATCCCGAGCTCGATTGGGCCGTGGCCCGCGGGCCCGTTACCGGGAAGGACGCGTCCTTCCGGTTTCTGATGGTCGACGGACGACACCGGACGGAAATTTTCCAGCGTGAGCCCCCGATCGTGAACTGGGTTCAGGACTCCGAAGAGCGCGACCTTGCGCCGCCGCCGCGCAATGCCGTGACACGCGCCTTCGCGATCTTCTTGCAAAGCGCGCTGTTACGTTCGCCCGAGATCCGGCGCTGACCAACCGGTTGGACGCGCTCATTGCGAAGCTCGAAGCGATGCCGACCACGAAGGCCATAGCCTCCTCGCCGATGCAATGGGCTCGCCTTCTCGCTCGCCGCCTTCTCGCTCGCGGTCCTCCCTGCGTGTCCGCGCCTCCCCCGCTGGCTGCGAGCCGCAGGTTGGCGGGCCGGGGTGCTCGGAAGCACGGCCGCTAGCCGACCCGCCGCCAGCAACCTCGGCGCCAAGCGTCGGGGATAGGCAATGCTCACGGCAAAGGTTACAGCTTCATCGTCAACGGCAAGACCGACGGGCACGCGATCGTCGATGCACCGACGCAGGTGATGGGGGGCGTGCTGGCCGGCCTCCTTCACGGCAACCCGAAGACGGCGCTCGTGGTGGGCCTCGGCACCGGAAGCACCGCGGGGTGGCTGGGCGTCCTGCCCTCGATGGAGCGTGTGGACGTCGTCGAGCTGGAGCCGGCGATCCTGCGGGTCGCGCGCGACTGCGCGCCCGTCAACGAGAGCGTCCTCGACAACGCCAAGGTGCACGTCCATCTCGGTGACGCGCGCGAGTATCTGCTCACCACGAGAGCCCGCCACGACGTCATCTTCTCGGAGCCGTCGAATCCCTATCGCGCGGCATCTCGAGCCTCTACACGCTCGAGTTCTACCGCGCCGTCGCGGAGCGGCTGGCCCCCGGCGGCGTCTTCGTCCAGTGGATACAGGGCTACGAGGTCGACGGGTGGGCGGTGGCGACGGCGATCGTCACGATCCATCAAGCGTTCCCCGCCACCGAGGTGTGGCAGACGATGGGCGGCGATCTCTTGCTCATCGGCAGTGCCGAGCGCCGCGTGATCGACGTGGAGCGTCTCCGGACGATGGTCGCGACCGAGCCTTAGGCGCGCGCCGCGCGATCGGTGTGGCGAACGTCGTCGGCCGAAGGAGCGCTCGCGCATTTCATCGCCGGCTCACGGTTGTCGGACCTGCTCGTGGAGCACGCGCTGGGCGCGGTGATCACCGACGATCAGAACTTCCTCGAGTTCGCGATCGCGCGCGGCCTCGGCCGACGACGGTTCGTGGACGCCGACCTCATCGATCTCTCGCGCAGGCTCCGCGCGAGCACGCCGGAGACGGTGGGCACCATCGACTGGGCTCGTGTCCGCGACGAGCGGTGGCTCTCCCAGCAGGCGCTCGGCGGCCTCCTCTCTTCACCGGCCGACAAGGAGCCCATCATTCGTCCGATGATCGCGGCGTTCGAGGAGGGCCGCTACGATGCGGCGCTGAAGACCTGGAAGGAGCTGCAGCGATCTGGCGAGCGCGCCACCACGATCCGATGACGGCGGCCACTCTGGTCACGGCATTCACCGCTGCGCGTACGGATCCATGGCTGAGGCCGCACCTGCTCGCGGCGGCGATGTCGCTCGCGCGCGAGATCGCGAAGGCCGATCCTCGGCTCGCCCGAGCCCTCTACGACGCCACGAAGGAGCCGTTCGCGGTCGAGGCGCAGCGGGAGCTGCGGCTCGCCACGGCAGCCGAGATCGCGGCAGTGCTCCCCGATCCCGCGGTCTGCGTCGAGGCGCTCGAGAAGCTCGAGCCTCCGCCCGCGGACCGCGAGGTGCTGGTGCTCCGTGCCCACTGCTATCGCCGCGAAGCGCATCCTCGCGCAGCCGCTGCCGAGGACGACCTCGTGCAGCTCATCGATCGCGAGGCCCCGCTCGGAGCCTCGATTCCGACGCCGCCAGCCGCCGGGGACACCGATCCGGGAGGACGTGCGCGCTGACGGATGGTGCTCGGGCCGCCACTTGGCCGTGCGTGGAAGCGCCGTTCGCGCTATCGTCGCCGCCGTGGAGGTCGGCTCGAGAAGTGCGCGTTCCCGCGGGTTTTCCTGCGGTTTGTCGCACGCGGCTCGACGCCGGCGAGCTCGCGCCGCGTTCACGGTCGTCGAGCTCATGAACTTCCTGGGCCTCGCGGCCATCCTGAGCGCCATCGCCATGTACTCGCTCTCGCGGTACGTACGGCACGCGAAGACCGTCGAGGCCGCGAGCTCCGTGACGTCCCTCGCGGGCGCTGCCGCCGAGTATTACAATTCGTCGGATGCGACGCAGCCGACCGGGGCTGCGCCGCACGCGGTCCACGCCATGCGCCACTTCCCACCCAGCTCGCGGGTGTCGGTACCCGAGAAAGACCTCAGCGTTCGCGGCAAGCGCTACCAGTCGAACCTCGCCGACTGGTCGGGCAGCCCGTGGCGCGAGCTGCGCTTCTCCATCGTGCAGCCACAGTGCTACCGCTATTCGTTCGACGCGGAGGGCGCCGGCGCGACCGCGCATGCGCTGGTCACCGCCGAAGGCGATCTCGACGGTGACGGCGTGCGCTCTACCTACTCGCTCGCGATCGTGCCCGACGAAGGTCTCACCGCGCAGGTCGCGAAGACCATGACCAAGAAGGACGTCGAGGAATAGCGTGCGTCGCCTCACCCCCGTCGAGCTCGCGATCGGCGCAGCGCTCCTCGGATCGCTGATGGCGGTGGCCGTGCCGGCGTTCTTGCGCGACCTGCATGCATCGCGCTTCGTCGAGCCGACCGAGGGCCTCGAGCGGCTCGGCGCATCGGCGGTCGCCTATGCCATCGCCAACGAGCGCTTCCCCGACAGCGCTCCCCTGACGCCGGGCGCGGTTCCGCGGGGGAAGAAGGAGGCGGACCCGCCAGGCACCTGGGACACCCCGACGTGGAAGGCGCTCGCGTTCCGCCCAGCGGCGGAGGGCGTGCCTCATGCGTATGCGTTCTCGTTCGAGAGCACGTCGGGAGGCGCGGCGTTCGTGGCCCAGGCACGCGGCGATCTCGACGGCGATGGCGTGCTCAGCACCTTCGAGATTCGCGGACGCAGCGCGCATGAAGGCGCGCCTCCGCTGGTCGCGCCCGGGATGTACGTCGAGGCGGAGCTCGAATGAGCGCTCGCCTCTTCGCGCTGCTCCTCGCGCTCGCGTCGGTCGCGGGCATCGCGCTCGTTCAGCCGGGCCTCGCCAGGAACATCCACAAGCTCCACCAGCGCGATGACGTGTTCCTGCTGCCGCCACCGGATCAGCTGCGCGTCATGACCCTCGGATACCGCGCCGCCGGCGCCGACATACTCTGGGCGAAGCTCGTCCTCGAGTACGGCATTCACGGTCAGGAGAAGCGCGCCTTCCCCGACGTCACGCGCTACATCGACGGCGTCATCGCGCTCGAGCCCGACTATCCGTCGCTCTACGACTTCGTCGACACCATCCTCGTCTACACGCCGCCTCCGGGCGGCACCGCCGAGGACGCGCGCACCGCGCGGCGGTACCTCGAGCGCGGCATGCAAGAGCGTCCCTACGACGGCAAGTTCTGGGTCCACGCCGGTCAGTTCATCGCGTTCATCGGCCCCGCGTTCATCAAGGAGGAGACAGAGAGTGAGCGCTGGCGCGTCGACGGGGCGAAGATCATCGCGCAGGGGGTCGAGCGTGGCGGCGACACGTATCGCTCGCTCGCGGTGACGACCATCCTCGGACACGCTGGCGAGCGCGAGGCCCAGATCCAGCACCTGCAGCGCGCGTTCGCCGTGTCGGATAGCGCCGAGGATCGCGCGCAGTTCCTGCGGAAACTGCGCGCGTTGCAGGTCGACGCCGAAGCCGAGACCGCGATCACGTCGGTCGACCGGGACCTCGCGCCGTACAAGTTCCTCACGCGTGGCACCGGGTTGTTGATCGGTCCTCGCCGCTCGACCGCGCTCTGCGCCGGCCCCGGCTCCTACGAGCGACGCGGCTGCGCGCCCGACTGGGAGACGCTCGTCGGCCAGGCGAAGTGAACGCTCACTCCACGACGATCGTGCGCAGGCTCACCATCGTGTGCTCGTCGGACGTGCTGAGCTTTGCCCAGACGCTGATCTCGTAGAGGCCGGGCTGTCCGTGGTCGGAGAGCGCGACGTCGATGGCGAGCTTTTGCCCGTCGATCTTCACGGGCACGGGAGTGACGAAGCCGGGGCCCCAGTACATCTGGAAGGGCTTCGGGACCGGGTAGCTGCGGCGCTTGTTGAGCTCCGCCGCCGTGATCGGCGTGGGCTTGACGATGCGCGCGACGCCGACGCCGCTCGGACGCGCGCCGTTCGCGAGCGTGCCTTCGACGTGCACCACGGCGCCCACCTTCGCGCGCCGGGGGAGCGCCGCATACGTGCCGTAGTCGTCGGTGAGCTCCTGCGCGAAGCACGGCACCGGGATCTCGGTGGCTGTCGCGACCGGCTGCGCGACGCCGATGCCGATCCTGGTGTGCGCTGGCTTGAGGATGTTCTTCCGGTGCCCGTCGTTCGGCGGGACCTCGTCGAAGAACATCGACTCGGAGCGCTCCACCGCGACGGGATCGATGGTGGCCTTGGGATCGAGCGCGCGCTTCTGCTCGTCGGTGAAGCAGAGCGCGTTCTCGAGGACCATGTTCGCTCCGCCCGCCTCGGTGTGGCGCTGCTCGGGGACCGATCCGTCGCTGCCCCAGTGACCGAGGTAACCGAGGTGCGCCATGTCCTCGGCGTGCGCCTGGCCGGCGATGGTGGGAGCGCCCTCGTCGAGCTCGACGGGACCCAGGCCTTGCGTTGCGCGATCACGGTTCACGAGCGCCAGCATGTAGCGACGGGCCTCGGCGATGGTCAGGCGCTTCGTGGGCCGCGGGACGCTCGTGACGACCTGCTTGGTCGCCGGTGCGGTCGCGCTCGACGCTCCCGGATTCGCGACGGCGGCGCCGCCGGACACGCTTGGTCCGCCTCCCGCCTGCGGGGGCTGAGCGGGCTGCGGATTCCCAGCGGCGGCGCCGCTCGGGCCGGAGCATCCACCGCCGAGCACGACGAATGCGAGCGACGCGAGCCGACCGAGCCGACCGTGCACGAGGGCCTTGGAATGACGCTTCATGACCGAAAGCTGGTAGACCATAGCGGATGGTCGGCTCCCTGTCCGTCCTCTGCGGCCAGATGCTCGTCGTCGGGCTCGGAGGCCTCGAGCTCGATGCGCAGGAACGACGCTCGCTCGCGGCCGGCGAGCGCGGTGGCGTGGTCCTCTTCCGCCGCAACGTCGGGACCGGCGCGGCTGGCCTCGGCGCCGTGCGCGCGCTGAACGCCTCGGTCGCCGCGGCGTGTCCGGCCGCTCTGGCGCCGCTCATCGCGGTCGATCAAGAAGGCGGACGGGTGATGCGCCTCGGTCCTCCCGCGATGCAGCTCCCGCCGATGCGCAGGCTCGGTGATCTCGATCGAACGCCCGACGCCGAGCTGGTGCGGCGCGTCGCCGAGGCGCAGGCGCGCGAGCTCGCGGCGCTAGGCTTCACCATGAGCTTCGCGCCCGTCGCCGACGTCCACACCCGGGACGAGAACCCGATCATCGGCGACCGCGCCTTCGCGACCACGCCCGATGGGGTGGCTCGGCTCGGCGGCGCGTGGGCCGAGGGCCTCGCGAGAGGCGGCGTGCTCTCGTGCGCCAAGCACTTCCCGGGTCACGGCGACACCACGGTCGACTCGCACCTCGCGCTGCCGCGCGTCGATCGCCCGAAGGCCCACCTCGATCGCCTCGAGATTGCGTCGTTCCGCGCGCTCGCGAAGAACACCGCCGTCGATTCGATGATGACGGCGCACGTCGTCTACTCCGCCCTCGACCCGGAGCAGCCCGCCACGCTTTCACATGCAATCTGCACGGATATGCTGCGAGGCGAGCTCGGCTTTTCTGGGGTTTTGTTCTCCGATGACCTCGAGATGAAGGCGCTCACCATGCCCACCGCTGAGGCTGCGGTACGCGCCGTCACTGCCGGTTGCGACGTGCTGCTCGTCTGCTCGCGCGCCGATCTCGCGGCTCTTGCGCACGAGGCCCTCGTCCACGAGGCGGAGAAGAGCCCGGCCTTTCGCGCTCGTTGTGAAGAGGCCTTCGCTCGCGGCATCGCGATGCGGCGCAAGGTGCCGCCGGCGCCCGTCTCGACCGACGGCGACCTCGCGCGCGCCTTCGAGGCGACTGCGCCCGTCAGCGCCGAGCTCGCGCGCCTGCTCGGCGAGGCGGCGCGATGACGATGGTGGGAGTCGCGGCCAGGCGGATCGTCACCGCCGATCCGGCACGCATCACCCGTGACAATCCGCTGGGCGTCGTCGAGAACGGCGTCGTGGTCTACGACGAGCACTCGATCAGCTGGATCGGTCCGCGGGAAAGCGCCGCCAAGGTGCCCATCATCGACCACGGTGATCGCGTCATCACCCCCGGCCTCGTCGACGCACACACGCACGCTGCGTGGGTCGGCTCGCGCCACGACGAGTACGCGATGCGCATGGCCGGGGCCGACTACCGCGCGATCGCTGCCGCGGGCGGCGGGATCCTCTCCTCGTTCCGCGCCGTCGAGGCCGCCAGCGAGGATCTCATCACCGAGACGCTCACCGCGCGGCTCCGTCGCATGGCCGAGCTGGGGGTCACGACCTGCGAGGTCAAGAGCGGCTATGGCCTCGAGCCCGACGGCGAGCGCAAGCAGCTCCGCGCCATCGCGCGCGCGAGCAAGGACCGCACGCTGCCGCACGTCGTCGCGACGTATCTCGCGCTCCATGCGCTCCCCGAGAGCGCGAAGAACAGCCGCGATCACTACGTCCTGCGCGTGGCGAGCTCACTCGTCCCCGAGTTCGCCAACGCCAAGCTCGCGCAGTTCGTCGATGCCTACGTCGATCAGAACGCGTTCACCGTCGACGAGGCGCGCATCGTCTGCGAATCGGCGCGGCGCGCGGGTCTCGGCGTCCGGCTGCATATCGGGCAGTTCGCCGACGTCGGCGGCGCCCAGCTGTGCGCCGAGGTCGGCGCGAAGTCCGCCGATCACCTCGAGCACATCGACGCCGAGGGGATCGCGCTGCTCGCGAAGTCGGGCATTGCCGCCATCCTCCTGCCCGTCGCGAGCTTCACCATGGCGCAGGCCCCGCCCCCGGTCGCAGCGCTGCGAGCCGCCGGCGTGCCGCTCGTGGTGGCGAGCGACGCGAACCCGGGCACCGCGCCTTCGGAGAGCCTGCCGCTCGCCATGGCGCTCGCCGTGCGCATGTACGACCTGACGCCCGCGGAGGCGATCCTCGGTGCCACGCGGCTCGCTGCGGCCTCGCTCTCGCTCTGGGGTGGTGGCGTCCCGCATCCACGCGGAGCCCTGGTCCCGGGCGCACGCGCGGACCTGGTGGTGTGGGATCTCCCGCACGAGAACGCCATCGTCCAGCCGTGGGGCGGCCCGAAGACCTGGGTGGTGCTGCGCGACGGCGTGCGGATCTCGGGCGGCGCGGACTAGGCGCCATGACGTCCGAGCCGAGCGCCGAGCCGAGCGCTGTACCGAGCGGGCGCGTGGCGACGGGCCTCGCGCTCGCGGCATCGGCGGGCCTCCTCGTCGCGCTCGGCGTCGTGCGCTATCTGCCGACCCATGACGGGCCGCAGCACGTGTTCCTGGCCCACCTCGAGAGCCACTTCAGCGACCCCGGCGCGACCTACAGCGATTTCTATCAGCCCACGACCGCGCTCACCTCGAGGGGATTCTCACTGGTCTACGGGCCGCTCGCGGAGCTCATGCCGTGGCGCTCGGCGCTCCAGGTCACGCTCGGGATCATCGTGCTCACGTGGGCGTGGGGGGTCTTCGCATTCGTCGGTGCCGTGTCACCGAGGCGACGGGTGCTCGGGCTGATGGGCTTCGCGCTCGCCTTTCAGTGGTCCCTCTACATGGGATTCTTCTCCTTTCTGCTGTCGACGGGCCTCGGCTTCTTCACGCTGGCCATCGCGTTCGGCGCGAAGGAGTGGCCGTGGAAGAGGCGGGTCGCCATCGGCGCCTTGCTGCTCGCGCAGGCGGTCTGCCACGTCTTCGCCGCCGAAGTGGTGGGGCTGACGCTCCTCGTGCTCGTCCTGTGCCGGCGCCCGCGGAGCGCTTGGCTTCGTGAGCTGGGACTGCTCGCGATCGTGGGATTACCTACGGCGCTGATTGGCATTCACGCGGCCGGATGGATTGGCACGACGGCCGCCGAGCTGCCGTTTTCGCAGACCGAGCGCGTGTGGCCTGCGCTCGCCGTGCGCGTCGAGCTGCTGGCGAGCGCGTTCGCCGCCGGACCTTGGTGGCGGGCGTGGCCGCCGGTGCTCCTTGCCATCGCGGGCGTCGTCTTCGGGGTGCGTCGCACGCTCGCGAAGCTCACCACGAGCGAGGAGCGAGCGCTCGTGATCATGGCGGTGGTCCTCGGCTCCGCGGCGCTCGCGTTCCCGCTGCACAGTCGCTCGTGGGAGTTCATGTCCGTGCGCTTCATTCCGATGGGCGTGGTCTTCGGGCTCGCCCTCGTGCCCATCGAGGCCCTCCCTCGGCGCGGCGCGCTGCTCGCTCGGGGCGCCGTCCTCGTCATGACCGCAAGCGCCATCGGCTGGGCAGGATGGCACAACAAACGCCTGGAAACCGCGTGCGGCCCGGCCCTCGAGGGCCTCGACGCCATGATCACGCGCACCGGGCCGAGGCTCCCCGTCGTCCTCGATCCCGCGTGCAACGCGCTCTCCGCGAAGAAGGCCTTTGCTCTGCCGGGCGCGGAGCCGCTGCTCAACCTCGGTGCGCTGTATGCCGTTCAGCAGGGCGGCGTCGTCCCGTATGCGTTCGTGGGGATCCCGCAGCTGCACGGCTTCGTCGTGACGCGTGCAGGCAACCGGCGCTTCCCCGACGTGCCCGATCGCAAGACGTTCTGGGGCGGCCTCGCGCAGAGCGATCCCGTCGCGGATGCACCGTTCCGTCGCGGTCTCCTCACGAGCCTCGCGCGCTCAGGGAGCCGCTACGAGGACGTCATCTTCTATGGCCCGCCCCCCGATCGCAATCAGCTCTCGCAAAAGGGATATGTGACCGACTTCGAGCGCGATGGGCTGTGGATTGGTCATTATCGCGGCTGTCCTCTGGTATTCGAAGTCGGTAATGCCAGCCCGCGGACGGCACCGCTGACGGTGCAATATGGGTGGCTGTCCTCGGCCGAGCCGGCGGAGTCCCGTGCGTTCCCGCCCGCAGACGGCCTCATCGAGGAGCACGGCAACGTCCGCGTCGTTTGGGCGGCGGCGCCGTGCGGAGCGCTGTGGGTCCGCGCCGGCATCGACGGCGATGGCTCCGGCAAGTGGAAGCCCGCCAGCGGGAGGTGCGAGGGCGCCGGCGAGGACGGGAGGCTGGTCCTGCCGCGAGCCGCGGGCGACGGCGGCGCCGTGGAGCGTTGCGTCCTTCGGGTTCCCTGACGGCGACGCGCGCCCGCGCTACGACGCGGGGTGCTTGCCGAGGCCCGCGGGCGGGCGCATGTCGCCGGCGCGCCGCCTGCTGACCAGCACGAGCGCCACGAGGGTGGCGACGAACGGCAGCATCGCGAGGACCTGCGACGGCAGCTTGGTCTGGTTCTGGAGCACGATCTGCAGCGCATCGAGCGCGGCGAAGGCGAGGCACGCCGCGGCGGCGGGCCATGGCCGCCAGCCCGAGACGATGACCGCGGCGAGCGCGATGAAGCCACGCCCGCCGCTCATTCCTGCCTGGAACTGATGCAGATCGTAAGCGAGCGCAGTTCCGCCGAGGCCGGTCGCGGCGCCGCCCAGCGCCACCGCCGCCGTCCGCATGCCGGCCACGCGCACGCCCACCGCCTGCGCGGCCGACGGATCCTCGCCGCACGCGCGGAGGCGGAGACCGAAGCGCGTGCGGCGCAGCATCCACGCCGCGCCGGCCACGGCAGCGAGCGTCGCCAGCAGGAACGGATCGAGGACCGTGCGCGCGAAAAGGCCCCAGCTGTCGCCGTACCGCAGGCCCTGGATGCTCGGCGAGTTGGAGCTCGAGCCGTAGAGCGCGCGCAGCAAGAAGCGCGTGCCGCCCGCTGCGACGAGGTTGAGCGCGATGCCGCTCACGATGGCGTCCACGCGACCGCGCACGACGAGCTGCGCGTGCACGAGGCCCACGGCCGCGCCACACGTCACGCCAGCGACGATGCCGACCGCCGCGCTGCCGCTCGCGTGGCAGGCTGCCACCGAGGCGAGCGCCGAAGCGAGCAGCGTGCCCTCGAGGGCGATGTTGACGACGCCGCTGCGCTCGCTGAGGACGCCGCCCAGCGCCGCGCAGCCGTAGGGGATCGTCATGCGCGCGGTCTGCGCGAGCATGGTGCCCGAGAGGATGACGTCGAACGCGCTCATGACGCCGCCGCCTTGGCGGCTGGCGTGCTCGATCCCGAGGATGGGGGCGCGCTGCTCCGTCCGCCGATGGCCTCATCGGCCAGCGCGACGGCGCAGACGACGACGCCGGTGAGGACGTCCATCAGCTCCTTGGGCACGAAGGCATTCACGGCGAGGCCGCCTTGCTGGAGCGTACCGAACAGGAGCGCGGCAAAGACGAGACCGACGGCGCTCCCCCGCCCCAAGATGGCGACCGCGAGACCGCCGAAGCCGGCGCCGGCGCCGAGCCCTTCCTCGAAGTACCCCTTGTAGCCGAGCACGGTGCCGAAGCTCGCGGCGCCGGCGATCGCGCCGGAGACCACCAGCGCCTGCTCGATGCGCGCGCGGACCGGGACCTTCTCGGCCTCCATGGCGCGCGCGTTCTGGCCGATGAGCCCGATCTCGCGACCGAAGCGCGTTCGCCGGTACGACGCGGTGACGAGAAGCGTGCCGGCGATGCCGAAGAGCAGCGCGAAGCTGGCGGCGCTGCCCTTCAGCGAGCCGAAGACCGACTCGAGGCGCGGGATCCGGGCGCCCGGGACGACGTCGGCGGTGCGAACCGTCCCGGTGAGCGCGAGCCCGCCGGCGCCGAGCGCGAGGCCGACCGCGCTGTCGGCGATGCGGTTCATCATGATGGTCGAGATGACCTCGTGTGCGCCGTAGCGACCCTTCAGGAGCGCGGGCACGAGCGCCCACAGCGCGCCCGCCCCCATCGCGCCCGCCAGCGCGAGCGGCAGCGCGACCAGCGCCGGTGTTCCGGCCGGGAGGTGCGCGCCGACCACGCCGGCCGCGAGGCTCCCCACGGCGAGCTGGCCCTCGGCGCCGATGTTGAAGAGCCCCGCCCGCAGCGCGAGATCGACGGCGATGCCCGTGAAGAGCAGCGGCGTGGCCTTGAAGAGCACCTGCCCCGCGCCGTAGCTCGTGCCCCATGTGCCGTCGAAGACGAGCGAGGCCATCGCGCGCGGCGACGCGCCGTAGAGCCAGACCAACAGACAGAACGCGAGCCAGCCGATCGCGAGACCCGCGGCGGCAGCGGGGAGCGACCGCGAGCGCGAGAGGGCCGCGCTTCCCGCGCTTGCCGCGCTGCCGAGACTGCTCAGGCTCACGACGCTTCCTCGATGCCGAGCATGCGACGACCGAATTCGGCGTCGGAGGTGGTGGGGGGCAGATCGGCGACGATGCGCCCGCGCGCGAGCACCAGGATGCGATTGCACAGTGCACGCAGTTCGGCCAGATCCGACGACAAAACGAGCACTCCGGCTCCGTTCGCAGCCGCCTCTCGCAGGCGCGCATGGATGTCGTCGCTCGCGCGGAGATCGACGCCGCGCGTGGGCTGCGCGGCGACGAGGGCGGTCGAGCGCGTTCTTCCGAGGCGTGCGAGAGCGCGCGCGACCACGATCTTCTGCTGGTTCCCGCCCGAGAGCGTGCGCGCGGCGCGATCGATGTCGGCATCGGCACCGGAGCGAGCCATACGCGTGCGAGCCTCGGACTCGAGGGCCTCGAGGTCGAGCAGCCCGAGCTTGCCGGCGAACGACCCGAGCTCGCCGAGCACCAGGTTGTCGCGCAACGTCGCGTCGAGCACGAGGCCCTCGAGCTGCCGGTCCTCGCGGATGACGGACGGCATGGCGCCCTTCACCTCGCCCCGATCGGGCGTGCTGTCCCGCGCCAGCACCGCGACGAGCTCGCGCTGGCCGTTGCCCTCGACGCCGGCGACGCCGACGATCTCTCCGGCGTGCACCGCGAACGACACGTCCGCGAGCGCGCGGCCCAGCGAGACGCCCTCCAGCGCGAGGACCACGTCGGTGCCGCCGCCGGCACCGGCGCCCGCGTCGGCCTTCGCATTCGCCGCAGCTGCAGCCGGACGCTCAGCCGCGCTCGTCGTACGGTCGACGCCCATGATCGCGGCCGTCACCTCCTCGACCTGAGCATCGAGGTTCTTCGAGCTGGCGCCGCTGGGGCCGCCCGCCCCGCCGCTTCGATCGAGGGTGCGCGTGAACAGCACCTCGCCACGGCGCATGACGGTGACCTCGTCGGCGTAGTCGCGCACCTCGTCCATCTTGTGAGTGACCACCACCACGCCCGTGCCGGCATCGGCAAGGCGACGCAGCGTCGCGTACAGCGCCTCGACCTCGCTCTTCGTGAGCACCGCCGTCGGCTCGTCGAGGATGAGCAGCTTGGCGTCGCGATAGAGCGCGCGCGCGATCTCGAGACGCTGTCGATCGCCGACGCCCAGCGCGGAGACGGTGGCATCGAGGTGCAGGTCGACGCCGAGGTCCGTGCCGACCGCCTCGGCACGACGGCGAGCGGCGCTCTCGTCGAGGACCCCGAACGCCGAGACGGCCTCCGCCCCGAGGACGATGTTCTCGAGGGCCGTGAACACGGGAACGAGCGCGAAGTGCTGAAGGACCATGCCGATGCCCCGCGAAATCGCCTCGCGGGGCGTGTGAGGAGCTAGCCGCGAGCCGAACGCCTCGACGTGCCCGGTGTCCGGCACCACCATCCCGGCCACGATCTTGAGGAGGGTGCTCTTGCCGGCGCCGTTCTCGCCGCAAACCGCGTGAATCAGGCCGCTTCGAAAATTTACGGAGGCCGGCCGCACCGCGACGATGTCGCCGTATCGAATCGAAACGCCTACCGCCCGAGCAAGCTCGTCCGACACGGGCGTAGGATAGGACAAACGTCCGCGGATTTTCGTATGATCAGAGGAAGGCCACCATGCTGCCCACGCCGACTCCAGACCGAGCGCTCCGGCGCATCCGTGGCGCGACGATGGTGGAGTACGCGCTGATCATCATCGGCGTCATGTTCATCGCGGCGGGCGCATGGAAGATGCTCGGCTCGAGCATGAAGCGGAGCTCGAACGACAGCAGCGAGCAGCTCGGCGATCGCGCGGGGGGCCGCGGCGGTGATCAGGGTGGCGGCGGCGACCATGGCGGCGGCGCAAGCGGTGGTGGCGGCGGTGGTGGCGGTGGTGGCGGCGCGAAGGCCGCGGGCAAGATGGGCGCGGCCTCCAAGGTCGACATGGGCGGCGGCGGTGGCGGCGCGGGCGGCGGTGGCGGTGGCGGTGGCGGTGGTCGCGGCGGCGGCAGCAACGAGATGGACGGCGCCTCCTACGCGTCGAGCACCGACGGCGACGGCGGGTCGGCCGACACCGCGGATCTCAAGTTCAAGCGCAGCCTCGGCATCGGCTTTCTCGCCGCGGGCATCCTCGCCATCGGCTACGTCGTCGCGAAGGCGCGCAACGTGAAGAAAGAGATCGA
>JAYTOQ010000303.1:0-15027 GCA_043747665.1 Polyangiaceae bacterium
GTCGTTGCAGAGGAAGACGTTGTCGGGCTTCACGTCGCGATGGACGATGCCCTTGTCGTGCGCAGCGCCCAGCGCGTCGAGCGCCTGGTCAGCGATCTCGAGGACGTCGTCGACGGGCAGCGCGCCGCCCATGCGGATCCTCCGCGTCTCGATGTTCTCTCCCTCGAGGAGGTCGAGCACCAGGAATGCGCAGCCGTCCTCGGTGACGCCGTCGTCCTGCACGTGCACGACGCCGTGGTGACCGACCGCGTTCGCGACGTAGCCTTCGCGAAGGAACCGCGCGCGCGTGCCCTCGTCACGCGAGAGCTGCGTGTGCAGCATCTTGAGCGCGACCTTGTGGCCGTTGCGATGCGTCGCGGCATAGACCGTGGCCATGCCGCCCGAGCCAATGCGGGCGTCGATGTGCCACTTGCCGTTGACCACGCTACCGACGCGGCCCGTCCATGCACGAGACGCCTCGCTCACGGATTGCCTCCCCCCAGCGACGAATCGCTTCTTGGAGCCTAGCGCGCGGGAGGCGCGAGGTAGAAGCTCGAACATCCCGGGCCCTTGACGGTCCCACTGGTCGCCCCGGTCTTCGACACGGTACCCACAAGGGAGACCATCGCGTACCCGTCCGGCTGCTCCAGCCAGCGATCCCCGTCGAGGCGCAGCGCGCCGGTGCTCGCGTCGACCGAGCCGTGCATGCGGAAGCTGCCGCTCGCGGGCGGATGGCCTCCGCCGCCGCCCGGATAATCGAACTCGAAGATCGCCGACACGTCGGTGCCGGCGCGGTCCTCGATGACGAGCGTGAGCTCGGTCCGGCCCTGCGCGCAGACGTAGTGGCCGGCGAGACGATCGCCACGATCGAACGGGCCGTCCCTGCGGTGATCCAGCAATGCGCTCGGCCTGGCGTCGGCGGACGTCGTGGTGGGCAACGCAGCGGCGTGACGTGCCGCGGCGTCGGCGCTGATCATCGGCGCCTCGACGAGCGCGGTCGATGAGGGGCAGCCCGTCGCGGCAAGCGCCGCGACCAGAGCGAGCGCGACGAGCCGTCGACTCAGTTGACGACTTCGCTCGGAGCGCCGGCGGGCGCGTTGCCGTCGGCGGCGCGGGCGGTGGCCACGCGATGGGCGGCGACCTGCTCTGCCTCCTCGCGAAGGACGCGCGCGACCTCCTCATCCATTTGGAAGCGCACCATCTTCGACCACATCACAAGATCCGCGCGGAGCGACCAGAGCGGATGCTTGAACGACGCGGGCTTGTTGCCCTCCACGAAGAAGTGGCTGATCCACGCCGGCCCGTAGCCGACGACGGGAGCCACCGCGAGCAGCCAGCGCCGCTTCGTGAGGAGGCCTCCGGCGACACACGCCATCGCGCCGGTCGTGCCGATGAAGTGCAGGATGCGCGTCGTCTTCTTCTGATGCTCCTTCACGTAGAAGGGCCAGAACTCATCGAAGGAACGGAAATCCTGGTCGCTCATGGGCCTCAAGCATGGCCGTGGGACGCGATCTTGTCCAGCGGCCACTAACCTCGCGAGATCACTCGCCCGGGCTCAGGATGATCGGGTAGGTCACGGTCGCCACGCCGCCCTCGGGGAGCGGGAACGAGAGCGAATTGAACGAGCGCACCACGCACGCCACGACCTGCTGGTCGGGGAGATCCGAGCCGGCGGCGGAGGACTGCATCACCGCGCCGTCGCGGCCGATGACGAACTTCGTCGAGATGCGACCGGAGAGGCCGGGGTTGCCGCGGAGGCCGGCCTCGTAGCAAAGACGGAAGCGACCGAAGTTCTGGCGGACGATGCGCTGGATGACCTCGGCCGGGAGGCGACCGTTCGACACAGGCACGCCGACGCGCATCTTCGGCGCGACGGAGACGTGACCGTTGCCGCCGGGGCCTTGACCGATGCCGATGCCGCTCTTGTCGCCGGGGCCGAAGCCCGAGGGACCGGTGCCGCCGCCGCCGCCGCCGATGGTGTTGACGTGATCGAGACCGACACCTGCGCCGGTGCCGCCGCCGCCTTCGCCGGTGCTCCAGAGGCCGAGGCCGGTGCCCGTCGCGTCTCCGATGTCCGGGCTGAACATGTCGCCCATCGCCGACTTCACCGACGAGCCCTTGACCGGGTCCTTCATCCACGGCGAGGCGGGGGCGTTGGGGTCGACGAGCGAGGCCGACGCGAGCAGGCCGGCCATGCCGAACTCCTGCGCGATCTTGAGCTCCTCGCGACGAGAGAGCTGCGACTTGTCCTCGTTGCCCTTGATCGCCATGTGACCTGGCTTCACGACGGGCTTGTCGGTGCCCGCGGCGCCTTCGGGGCCCTGATGCTTCTCGCCGGTGCTGCCGCCGCCCGCAGGCTCGCTCGAGGACTCGGTGCGCGGCTCCTGCTCTGGCTCGCGCTGCGCCGACGCGTTGAGGAACTTCTGCATGAGCAGCATCTGGTCGCGGTCGATGCCGTCGCTGTCGCCGGTGTCCATCTTGGGCATGAACATCGCGAGCGACGCGACGATGGCCGCGTGACCGAGGAACGAGAGCCCGATGAACCCGGTGGCGCCGCCCGCGAGCGTCGCGAGGAAGCCGATCGGCGCCACCTTGCCGGCGCGAACGGTGCCGATCTCGAAGGTGATGGGCTCACCGGCGGTGCCGTCTGCGCGCTCGGCGCCGACCTCGAGGGTGACCGACATGCCGTACGCGAGCGGGATCTCGCGAGCGCCGGCGAACGACTCGCGCGTGCCGTCCCGCATCGCGATGTGGCCACGAGCGCCGGGCGGGACGACCACGTAGGTGCCGCCGCCACGAGCGACGACGATCGGCGCGCGCGATGCGCCGAGGATGTCCTCGGGGAGCGCGAGGTCGGAGTCGTCGCCGACGAAGAAGCTGTGGCCGTTCGCGAGGTGCTTCACGGCAAGGACCTGGGTGCCCCAGCGCACGGTCACCTCGACCGCCTCGACGTGCGATTCGACCTCGTCCGCCGCGACGGGCGGGCCGTTCTTCACCAGCGCGAACGACGGCTCGCTCTCGCGTGTGTCGGGCGCGCTAGAGAGAAAGACGTTGGAGAGGTCGAAGCGGGGTGCGAAGGCGTGGGTGGTCATGGCTTTTCGACGGCGTCACGAGGACGCGTGGCAGGGGTTTCGGATGTCGACGACGAGGCGGGGGTGGAGGCGCTCAACCCTGGTTTTCCAGGGCTGTCAGCGGTCCCGCATCGTGTCTCGCCGTGATTGACAGGGCCGCCGGCGAAAGGTTCCCGGCGAGGGTCCCGGAAGCCGCGTCACCCGACGGGATGACGCGCCCAAGCTTTGCGTATTTTAGACTTTACTAATTTACGCAGTCACTTACTTTAGCGACCGTGCAAACCTTCAGCGTCCTCGCCGATCAAACGCGACGCCGAATCGTCGAGCTCCTGGCCACGAGCGACATGGTGGCCGGCGACATTCACAGCCACTTCCGCGTCACCGGCCCCGCCGTCTCGCAGCACCTCAAGGTCCTGCGCGACGCGAAGCTCGTGCGCGTGAAGATCGACGCTCAGCGCCGCGTCTACTCGCTGGACCCGCGCGGCCTCGACGAGCTCGAGGCGTGGCTCGGCAACATCCGCAAGTTCTGGAACCAGCGCCTCGACGCGGTCGAGCGGGCGCTCGAGCGGGCGCTCGTCGCCGACAAGAAAGGCGCCGAGGCCAGCAAGAAGAGAAAGTCGTGAGGCCGTTGCGGAAGATCATCCTAGGGGACAACCTGGAAGCGCTCGCGGCGCTTCCCGACGCGTTCGCTTCGGTGATCTACGTCGATCCGCCGTTCAACACCGGCAAGGTGCAAAAGCGCAATCGCATCAAGACGACCGCCACCGCCGATCCCACGAGCACCGGGGATCGCGGCGGATTCGGCGGCCGTCGCTACGACGTCGAGCGGGTCGCGAGCACCGGCACCTACGACGATTCGTACGAGGACTTCGAGGCCTTCCTCATGCCGCGCATCGATGCGTCGCTGCGGTGCCTCACGAAGAACGGCTCGCTGTTCGTGCATCTCGACTATCGCGAGGTGCACTACATCAAGGTCGCGATCGATCGACTGCTCGGCCGCGAGCGGTTCGTCAACGAGATCATCTGGGCCTACGACTACGGCGGGCGGCCCAAGAATCGCTGGCCCGCGAAGCATGACACCATCCTCTGGTACGCGATGGATCCCGACGACTACGTCTTCGACTTCGACGCCATCGATCGCATCCCGTACATGGCACCGGATCTCGTCGGCAAGGCGAAGGCCGAGACGGGCAAGACGCCCACCGACGTGTGGTGGCACACCATCGTGCCCACCAACGGCAAGGAGAAGACTGGCTACCCCACGCAGAAGCCGCTCGGCGTCCTGGCGCGGCTCCTCAAAGTGCATTCGCGCGCCGGCGACGTGGTCCTCGATTTCTTCGCGGGCAGCGGCACCACGGGCGACGCGGCGGCGCGCAACGGTCGCGGCTTCGTGCTCATCGATCACAACCCCGAGGCCGTCGCCGTGATGGCGAAGCGGCTCGCCGCCTACGAGCCGGAGCTGGTCGGGTTCACGGGCGGCTGATCGCGCTGATCTCGACGCGGCCGTAAACGTACGTGACGTCCCGTCCGAACGTGCCGGACGGATCGAGGCCGCGGATGCGGAGGTGCCGTGCGTCGCCAACGCGTGCCACGTCGGGCAACGCGGAGGCTTGGCCGATGTCGGCGGAGCTGACCAGCGTGGCGCGTCCTTCGAGGATGCGGCCCACCGCGAGCGCGCAGCTAGGAGCGCCGAGCGCAGCCGCCGCGCCGCGCCTCGTATCGCCGGACGGCGTGCAGCCGAGGATCATGACGAGCTCCTCGTTGACGACCGGTGACCACTTCCACGCGCGCGCGAAGTGATTCGCGGCGGTGCCGATGGCGGAGCGGAGCACGGGCTCCCAGGTGTCGTGCAGCTCCTCGGGGTTGCCGACGGTCTGGAAGCCGGGCGTGCCCTTGGCCGTGATCTGCACGGTGGCCTCGTTGCGCGCGCCGGCGCAGCACCGGAGGCCCATGGTCGGCGAGCGCTTGCCAGTGGGACGCCCGATGGCGTTCGCGCATCGACCGACGAGCTCGCCGGCCACCGCGTTGCCGCCGCGGAGGACGCCGAGCGACCTGTCCTTGGAGCCGCGCCCCCACCGGCTGTCGGTCCACTCCCACACGCCGCCGTGCATGTCGGCGATGCCGAAGCCGCTCTTGCAGACGGCATGCTCTCCGGCGGGCCGGCGCGCGGCCTCCTCGGACGAAACGCCAGTGCCGCACGACGCTGCGCGATACGCGTCGCCGTACTCGAACGAGGCGTTGTCGGGGCCCTTGCACGAGCGCTCCCATTCGAGCTCGGTGCACAGGCGCTTGCCTTTCGACGTGCAGAGCTGTTCGGCCTCGTCACGCGTGACGTTGCTCGTGGGGATGGCGCCGGGCTCGTTCGGGTACGGAAGAATATCGATGTAGAATCCACTCATCTCGACGGGGGCGCCGGCGGGTTCTTCCTCGGCCACGCGCGGGACGCGATCGGCGGGGGTGCCGACGCGCAGCGTGCCCGGCGGGACCCACGCCATGCCAGGGCGCGGCGCACCGGAGTCGCCGGCAGCGAACGCGGGCCGGATGACGATGGCGCCCGAGGTGAGCGGCCCGGAGTCTGACGACGCGCCTCCGTTCGGCTGGGGATCGGGCGCGCGGCGGCACGAAGAACAACCCGCGACCGCGATGGAAACCGCGAGCCACACGCCGAGGCGCGCACAGCATGCGCCAGCTTCGCAGCTCGGCTTCACTCGCCCTTCTCGCCGTTTCCCTCGCGGAGGCCCAGCTCCTTCATCTTGAGCTGCAAACCCTTCCGGGAGATCTTGAGGAGGCGCGCGGCGTGCGTGACGTTGCCGCTCGTCTGCTTCAGCGCGCGGCTCACGAGGTCGCGCTCGAGGCGGCTCATCGCCACCTTCACATGCTCCTTGAGGCCGCCTTCCGACGAGAGCGGCATGTTCGAGCCTCCCGCGTCGGAGGTGAGCGGCGCAACGGAGCCGGTGCTCCCGCGGAGCTCGCCGGGTAGATCCTCGACGCGGAGCTTCTGCGCGTCGCAAAAGAGCACCGAGCGCTCCATCACGTTCTCGAGCTCGCGGATGTTTCCCGGCCAGCCGTACGCGGAGAGGATGTCGAGCGCCTCGGGCTCGACGCCGATCACCTGCTTCTTCAAGCGCTCGTTGAACTTCGCGAGGAAGTGCTCGACGAGCAGCGGGATGTCGGTCTCGCGCTCGCGGAGGGCGGGCAGGCGGATGGACACGACGTTGAGGCGGTAAAAGAGGTCCTCGCGGAAGGCGTTCGCCGCGATCAGCTTCTTGAGATCGCGATTGGTGGCGGCGACGAGGCGCACGTCGACGTGGATGGTCTTGATGCCGCCGACGCGCTCGAACTCGCTCTCCTGGAGGGAGCGCAGGAGCTTCACCTGCATCTCGACGGGGATCTCGCCGACCTCGTCGAGGAAGAGCGTGCCGCCGTTGGCGAGCTCGAAGCGACCGGGCTTGCTGGAGACTGCGCCGGTGAAGGCGCCGCGCTCGTAGCCGAAGAGCTCGCTCTCGATGAGCTCCTTCGGGATGGCGGCGCAGTTCACCTTGATGAACGGCTTGTCCCTGCGGGTCGAGTGCTCGTGCAGCGCGCGCGCGACGAGCTCCTTGCCGGTGCCGCTCTCGCCGGTGATGAGCACGGTGGTCGGTGTGTCGGCGACGCGCTCGAGCACCGCGTAGAGATCGGTGAGGCCCGGCGACGAGCCGATGATGCCGAAGCGAGCGCCCGGATCCTTGGTCGCGCCGATGGGCTCGGTGGTCGCTTCCTCTTGTGCGAGCGCGCGCGTCTTCAGCGCCTTCGCGACGACCTGACGGACCTCGTCCTTGTCGAACGGCTTCGTGAGGTAGTCGAACGCGCCGAGCTTGAGCGCCTCGACCGCCGTGTCGACGGTGCCGTGCGCCGTGATCATCACGATCGGGAGATCGGGCGTCTCCTTCAGCGCCTCGCGGAGGAGCGTCATGCCGTCGACCTTCGGCATCTTCAGGTCGGTGACGACGAGGTCGATGTGATGCTCGCGGAGCATGGAGAGGCCTTGCTCTCCGTCCTCGGCGAGCATGACCTCGTAGCCGTCCCGGGATAACTGGGCGGCGAGAATCTTCCGCAGATTCGGCTCGTCGTCGACGATCAAGACCTGCTTTTTCTCGGGCAGCACGGGCGCGAGCTTAGCAGCTACAGAGAGAGCTCGTAGAGCTTCACGATGTCGTCCCGGGTGACCGGCCGGGGGTTCAGTCCCTTGCAGGCGTCTTCCATCGCCTTGTCGGCGAGCTTGGGGATGTCGGCCTTGGTCACGCCCTCGGCGGAGAGGCCGTTCGGCAGCCCGATCTTCTCGCGCATGGCGCGGAGCGCGTTGGAGAGGCTCGTGGCATTCACGTCGACGAGGCGACGCACGCGCTCGATGCGATCGGGGACGGCGGCGTTGTTGAAATCGCAGACGGCGGGAAGGCACAGCGCGTTGGCGAGGCCGTGGTGGAGGTTCTTCTCGGACGACAGCGGGTGCGCGAGGGAGTGACACACGCCGAGGCCTTTCTGGAACGCGACGGCGCCCATCATCGCGGCCTTCATCATCGCTCCGCGTGCGACGAGATCGGCGCCGGCCTCGACCGCGCGCGGCAGATGCTTCGCGCACAGCTCGATGCCCGAGAGCGCGATGCCATCGGCCATCGGATGATCGCCGAGCGACAGATACGCTTCGATACAGTGGGTGAGCGCATCGAAGCCGGTGGCGGCGGTGACGCGCGGCGGCATCGAGACGGTGAGCTCGGGGTCCAGGATGGCTGCCTTCGCCATGAGGAACGGCGAGAAGATCACCGTCTTGCGACCGGTCGCCTTCAGCGTGACGACGCCGGAGCGGCCGACCTCGCTGCCGGTGCCGGCCGTGGTCGGCACGTTGATGATGGGCGGGATGTTCGACGTGATGAACCTGTCGCCGCCGGTCGCGTCGTCGTACTCGTTCAGCGGGCGGTCGTGCGTGACCTTGAGGGCGACGAGCTTGCCGACGTCGAGCGGTGAGCCGCCGCCGACCGACACGATGACGTCGGCCTGGTGCGCCTTGAACGCGGCGACGCCTTCGACGACGTTCGGCTCGATCGGGTTCGGGTCGACGTGATCGAAGACGAGCGCCGGGATGCCGGCGCCCTCGAGCACCTTCTTCACGCGCTCGGCGATGCCCGCCTTCACGACGCCGGGATCACATACGACGAGCGCGCGCGTCGCGCCGATCCGCTTGATGTGATCGCCCAGCGTGGCGATGGCGCCGTTGCCGAACACGACGGTGGTGGGGAAGCTCCAGGTTGTGGTCGTCATGAGACCGTGGAGGGTAGATCAAAACGCGAGCTGCGTGCGAAGCAGGAAGAGCTCCTCGGCATCGCGTGAAGTGTGCGCTGCGCCGCCCTCGAACGTGGTGCGCGCGAAGTCGGCGACGATCTTGAGCTGAGGCAATGGGTACCAGTTGAGGCCTGCCGCAAGCTCCACGGCGTCGCGCGCGACCTTCGTGTCGTCGGCGAACTGCGGAAACGTCTGGTTGTCGACGTGCAGCTCCGTGGCGCGGACCGCGAGCTCGACCGCACCGAAGTGTCCGGCATCGACGTCGAGCGGATGCCGCGGCGTGGGACCGTCGAAGGTGGCGTCTTCACCGGTGAGGACGATCGACGCCATCCCGTTCCACGCAACATTGCATAGGAGCTTCGATTGACCGGCGCGCGCGACGCGCTCGTCGGTCACCACGATCTCGCCAAAGAGAGCGACCGGACCGATCGGCCAGTAGAGCTGCGCGGTCTCGCGCGCATGAAGACCCGCGGCGAGCGTTGTGTTGGCAGGCGGTGCTCCTGCTGCTCCATCGGCGAGGAACGAGAAGAACGTGTTCTGTCCGAACGTCTTGTAGCCCGTCAGATAGGGGCTCGCGATGGTCCCGGTCTTTTCGCCGCGCGTGGCCGCGAAGCCGACGCGAAGACCGCGAATGGCCTTCACGCCGGTGCGCGCGAACGGACCGACCTCGAGGCGCGCGACGACCTCCTTCGAGTCGTCCTGGTCGCCGTCGGAGAGCGCGTTGTCGGGGACGCCGTTGTAGACGCCGACCGAGTAGCTGAGCACGCCGCCGAAGAGATCGCCGTGGAGCTCGACGCCGAGATCGCGATTCGGTGACAGCGCGGTCGGATAGGCGCGCTCGCCGAGGGTGGTGGCGACTTCGTTCACGAGGCGCTCGAGGCCGAACGGCGCCTTGGCCTTGCCGACGCGTAAGCGGAGCGCATCGGTCGCGCGAACGTCGACCCAGGCGTCATAGAGGACGGCCTTGCCCTCGGCGAAGTCCGGCATGATCCGCCACGTCACGACGCGAGCGATCTTGCCTTCGAGGTACGGCCGCGCACGGCGGAAGAGGAACTGGTCGGTGAGCTTATGCTCGTCGTTCACGAACAGACGCAGGTCGGTCTGGATGACGGCGCGGAGGCGCAGCTCGTAGGCGCCGTCGTTGGACGCGATGGCGGCGCCGCCTTGATCGGTGATGGTCACGATCGCCGGATGCTCGAGGAGGCGCGACGGCTCGGTCGCGACGGGCAGCTCGACGGCAGGCTGCGTGATCTCGGGTAAATTAGCGGGAGCGGGAGCGGGAGCGGGCGCGGGCGCGGGAGCGGGAGCGGGAGCGGGCGCGTCCAGAGGAGGTTCCTGCGCGGCTGCCGTTCGGGCGGTCAGGGAGAGCGCCGACGCGAGCGCGACGGCCGTGGCCAGCTTCAGCGTACCGGGCAAATCCACGATACTGGACATGCCGTCAACATAATGGATACGCGTCCACGACACCAGAGGTTCGCGAGGGGCCTCGTCAGATCGATTCGAAGTATCGCTTCAGCTCCCACTCGGTGACGACGCGCTCGAACTGGCGGACCTCCCACTCGCGGGTGATCACGTAGTGATCGACGAAGGCGTCGCCGAGGATCTCGCGCGCGCCCTTGCTGTCCTTCAGCCAAGCCGTCGCCTCCTTCAGCGTCCGCGGGAGCGCCTTGAAGTCCTTGCTCGACGAGGTGTCGCCCTTGCCGGCGGGAGGCGCGGTCAGCTTCTTCTCGATCCCGTAGAGGCCGGCGGCAAGGCACGTGGCCATCGCGATGTACGGGTTGATGTCGGCCGCCGTCTGCCGGTACTCGAGCCGCGTCGAGCTCGCGCCGCCAGGGATCGAGCGGATGGCGCAGGTGCGGTTCTCCGGCCCCCACGACGCGGTGAGCGGCGCCCATACGCCCGGCACGTAGCGCTTGTAGCTGTTGATGGTCGGCGAATAGAGCGCGGTCAGCTCCGGCATCAGCGCGAGCTGGCCCGCGAGGTAGGAGAGCGCCGTCGCCGAGAGCTTCGACTCGCCCTTCTCGTCGTAGAACGCGTTGCGCGGCGCGCCGCCGGGCTGGGCGACCTTCCAGAGCGACTGGTGGAGATGACCGCTCGAGCCCGGCAGATCATGGTTCCACTTCGCCATGAACGTGACGGAGAGGCCGTGTCGCGTCGCCAGGGCCTTCATGTGCGTCTTGAAAAGGGCAGCTTTGTCGGCGGCGCGCAGCGCTTCGTCGTAGCGCAAGGCCACCTCGTAGACGCCGGGCCCGGTCTCCGTGTGGAGCGCCTCGATGGCGATGTCCATCGCCGTCATCTCGTCCAGGATGGCGTGACAGAATTCGCGGTTCTGATCCTCGCGCAGCCACGAGTAACCGAACATGCCCGGGCTGATCGGCTGGAGGTTGCGGAAGCCCTTCTGGTGGAGCGACTCGGGCGTCTCTTTGAAAACCCAGAACTCGAACTCCGAGCCGAACGTCGCCTGGTAGCCCTGCTCGGCGGCGCGCGCGAGGATCCGCTTCAAGAGCGAGCGCGGGCAGGCGGGATGAGCGCTGCCGTCGGCGTTCAGGAAGTCGACGAGAAACGTCGCGGTATCGGGCTCGCCGGGCGGGACGCGCAGCGTCGTCAGATCGATGGTCGCATGCGCATCGGGATAGCCGGTGTCCCAGCCGGTGACCTTCGCGTTGTCATAGAGGACGTCGCCGATGTCCCAGCCGAAGATGACGTCGCAGAAGCCGAAGCCCTGGTCGACCATGTTCCAGAACTTCTCGAGCGAGACGAACTTGCCGCGGAGGACGCCGTCGATGTCGAACCCGCCGACCTTGACCTTGCGGATCTCGTGACCGGTCTTGGCCCTGGATTCCTCGAATTTCGCCTTGATCGCCGCGGTGTCCATGGCGAGCAAGCTATCACCCCATCAGAGGGTGGGCGGAGCGTCGTCGTGCCACGGGCCGCAGCCGGGCTCGTGGTCGGGGAAGACGAGCCCGAGCTTCATGGAGGTGACGAGGCGATCGGAGGGAAAGAGGAGGGAGAGCTTCATGACGATGGCGGGTCACGTCGCAATGGCCGTGCCGGGGGCGGCCGCGCGAGCCTTTCTCGGGTTTTTCCGAGGGACGACAGCGGGCCCGTGCGTGGTGCGGGGTCGTTCGTGCGAAACGTGACGTCACATGCGCGCCGTTCGTGACGGGACGCCGACAGGCCTCAAGCGCTCCGGGCGTGTGGGGTTGAAGCCCCAAGGAACGCCGAACCCATGAGACTGTCGAACGCGGTGGCGCTGCCGTTGCTGGCTGCGATGACGGCGTGCGGGAAGCGACCGGTCGAGCCGCGATCGCTCCACCGCACCGTCGCCCCCGTGGTCGAGACCGCCCTCGAGGCGGATCCGCAGGGCGGTGGATCGTCGATCCACGGGCTGGGCTCTACTTTCCCCACATGTAAGAAGGCACATCGCCACTTTACATCGTAAAGCAACCGGGCATGGTTGCTGCTGAGGCGGTGTCATGATGTGCAACCGCCTCGCCCCCGCGCTTCTCGCAGCTGTCTCCTCGCTCGCGCCGCTGCTCGCGTGCTCCTCGCCGGAACCGGCGGGGGCGGAGTCCGGCGCCCAGGTCGCCGAAGAAGGCCAGAGCCGCGCGCCCATCAAGCTCGAGGCGATCGCGGGCACCGAATGGGCCCGGTGCTGGGTTGCGCCGACCGGCGGGGCCGCGGATGCGCAGGACGTGATTTGCGAGGGCAGCACGAGCGCCACGGACAGCTTCGCGGTCGCGAGGATGACGACCTCCCTTTCCCACGGAGGCGAAACCATCGCGTCGCAGCTCCTCTTGGCGGGGGTCGCCGCACCGCCACAAAGCCACGGCTTACTGCCCGCGCAGTTCCCGCTGACGATCACCTTGACGGTCGATCCGCGCTACGGCGCTCCGCAGACGTTCGGCGCATCCCCGGACAATGACAAGCTGACCGCTGCGCTCACCATCGCGTCGCCTGCCGACGCGACGAAGGACCACCCCCTCGTCTTTCGCCAACCGTTCGCGATCTGGCCCATCGCCATCCTCGAGCACCTGCGCAGTGACGACGACACGTTCGCCTACGTGCCGGCCACGTACGGCGTTCCGACGGCGCCGTTCACGACGTCCAGCAACACTCCTGCGCAGCTCGTGGTCGACGGCAGCACGGACAGCTTCGGCACCGCTTCGCGTCGACACGTGCTCCGCGCATCGCTGATCGCGCCGCCGTCGGGCGGCATCAAGGTGCACTTCACGGTGAACCTCGGCGCGAGCGGTCCGGGCGTCGCCGAGGCAGAGCAGGACTTCGTCATCGACGGCCCGGGCATCTACATCGCAGAGCCGACGGGTCTCCGGAAGGCGACGGCCACCGACTCGCTTCCTACGGAGCTGCTCGTGCCCGAGGGCCCGGCATCCGCGCCGGGCGCGACCCCCGCGCCGACGTCCGGCGGGCGGACCGCCCCTTGCGACGAAAGCAGACGGCCGGCCGAAGACCCCGACACGACGGCGTGCGGTGCGGACGGGCAGCGCTGCTGCAATCCAATCCCGGCCTGTCAGAATTCGGGTAAGTGCACGGGAACTCTCACGTGCATCGGCACGCAGTGCTTCGACTTCTGAACGCCCTTCGCAGCGCTCACACGTGTCCGCGCAGCGCGGCGACGAGCTCGATGAAAATCAGCACCACCACGATGATCTCGAGGAGCTGCGCGCGGGAGACCTCGACCTCGCCCTTCAGCAGCGAATACGCGCGCGAGATGAGACCGAGCTTCGACTCCACGCCTTCGCGCCAGTCCGGGACGCGAAAGCGGTTGATGGCGGAGAGGTAGACGCGCGCGAGATAGAAGTCGCCCACCGACTTCACGGCATTGTCGACGCGCTCGGTGAACTCGGTGAGCTCCATGAAGCGACGCACGACCTCACGCGTCAGCGCTCCGTAGGGGCTCCGGAGGATGCGCGGTCGCGCCTTCTCCACGTGGTCGTAGACCCGCGCGAGCTCTCGCTCGAGGATGCCGTCGTAGTAACGAAACTCGAGGAGCTGCGAGGTCGCGAGCTCGAGGACGAACGGCACGATCCGCGAGCCGCTTGGCTCGACGACGAGCGCGCTGTTCCAGTCGACGACGACGAGATCATCGACGAGGTAAGAGAACGCGTTCTTGAGGACGTCGTCGCGTGCGCTCGCGCTGAGCGGCGTCTCGCTCGTCTCGCCGAGGAGCAACTTCGCGACGCGCTCGGAGCGCGCGAGGGCGGCGATGCTCGTGCGGTGCTCTTCGGCGCTCGTCGCGCTCAGCTTCTCGATGAAGATGATGGTGTACGTCTCGCCTTCGCTCCAGTCGTGCGGCTTCTCGATGCTGTCGCCGAGCCGCTCCATGAGGTGCTTGCGATGCTCCTGGCCGCACGCGTCGAGCTCGGGGGCGTCGTAGAGGGCGGCGCAGAGCGGCGTGAGCTCCTCGAGGGTCGTGCCCGGCTCGATGAGGATGTCGTACAGGAACGAAATAGCGCCGAACTCGAAGATGCGCGCGGTGCAGTCGGCCGTCAGCACCCGACCCACCTTCGCGATCTGGAGCACGCACTCGCCGACGTGCACCTCGAGCGGGCGCACCGGCATGACCAGACCTTCGGCGAGCGGACCGCCCATCACGAAGCGACGCGCCTCGAGCTTCTTTTCGGCGAGGTCGAGCGCGATGGTGTCCCCGGCGTCGTAGACGCGGTAGCAGAGGATTCGTCCGCGCTCGATCACGGCGTCACCATATCGCGGGCCTGGCGCGCCGGCCTGTAAACTCCGCGCGAACTCCGCGCGAACTCCGCGCGAGTCTGCGCGACGGGGAAGTGCGGCTCTGTCGCATCGCGGACGCCCGCCTTGCCCGGAGGGCGCGCGCGGTCCACGCTGTCAGGATGGTGACGTGCCGGATCGCCCTTGCCGCCGCCCTCGGCCTCTTCCTGGCCGGAGCGCCGTTAGCGTCGCGCGCCGACAGCCTGACGACCACCAGCAACGCCACCGCAGTTAACGCGACCGCGGGCACCGCGACCGCAGAAGCGCCGGCCGCGGTCCCCCAGGCGTTGATGGATGGCCTGGCACGGCACGCGGCGAGCTTCGAGGAGATGAAGAGGCGTGGCGCCTTCACGATGACGGGCCGCATGGAGGAAGTCGACGGCGACGGCAAGGCGTCGGACTGGAAGGAGATCCAACTTCGCTCCACCCCGACGCCTGCGCCGATGGATCGAATCACGAACGTCTTCCGCTACCTCGACAACGGCAAGGACGAGACCGCCGACGCGCAGAAGCGCGCCAACGAGCGTCGCGCGAAGCGCCTCCAGGATCCCGACAAGCAGGCCGAGGAGCGGAAGAAGGACCTCAAGCTCCCGTTTTTCGCGAGCGAGCAGCCGCGCTACGTGTTCTCCATCGCCGAGCGCGATGTCAACCGCCCCGGACGCGTGCGCGTCGCCTTCGCGCCGAAGACGCCGGCTGAGAACGCCATCAAGGGCTCGGCGTGGGTCGACGAAGCGGAGCGCGAGGTCCTGAGCATCGGATTTTCGCTGAGCAAGAACCCGACGTTCGTCGATCGCGTCGAGATCACCATCGTGTTCGGTCTGCCGACGGAGCTCGGGCGCGCGCCCTCGAAGGTGTCGTTCGATGGTCGTGGAGGCTTCCTCTTCATCCGGAAGCACTACCGGGGAACCGCCAC
>JAYTOQ010000304.1:0-4918 GCA_043747665.1 Polyangiaceae bacterium
TTGAACGGCTTCTTCAGGTAGTCGACGGCGTCGAGCTTCATCGACGCTACGGCGGTCTCGAGGTTCGGGTATCCGGTGAAGATGACGACGGCGACGTCCGTGTCGATCTTGCGGATCTTCTTGAGCGCCTCGATGCCGTCGAGCTTCGGCATCATGAGGTCGAGGATGATGAGGTGGTAGCCGCCGTTCTTGACCTCGTCGTCGATGGTCGTCGGGTCGCTCATCGTCTTGACGCCGTAGCCGTCACGCTCGAGCAGCGTCTGCATGTAGTCGCAGATGGCGCGATCGTCGTCCACGATGAGGATCTTCACCGAGGGCAGCTGCGTCTCGGGCACCATGGGCTTCGCATCAGCTGTCGTCTGCGCGTCCGTCATGTTCGTCGTCTCCGTCGGGAAAGGCGGAAATTCTTCCGTAGCGCCATTCCAGTGCAGCTTGACAGAGATCCGCTGACAGTGAAGGGGTCCAGGGGATCCATAGCCAAAATAGGTAGGAGTATTGCACGATTGGACGATTCCGTTGACACGGTATCGGTGCGCGACGACCTGGCGCCGGAGGGTCCTCGCCGAATGGCGTTGACGGCGAGGGCCAGCGCGACGCATATAACGCCCTCTCTTCGGGGCGTAGCGCAGCCTGGTAGCGCACCTGGTTCGGGACCAGGGAGTCGGAGGTTCAAATCCTCTCGCCCCGACTACTTTTCAGTCGCTCTCGCCTTTCGATATCTTGAGCGAAGCACCCACGTACGACGCGTGGGACGGCTGGTGCCCGTAAGGCAACCGTTGGTCGGCGTGTGCTTGAGAGGTAGGCGGCTGCTTGCCATCCTGCACGCCATGCAAGGCACGGCGAGAACTCCGGATGCTCCGAGCCGACGAACCGTAGGAGCGCGGACGGGTGGGCGGAGCAAACGCGTCGTCACCGCCGTGCTGCGGGCCGCGATGGAGGAGCTTTCACGCGCCGGCTATGCGGCGCTTCGCGTCGAGGAGGTCGCGGCGCGCGCGGGCGTGAACAAGACCACGGTGTACCGGCGATGGCCGACGAAGATCGAGCTTGCTGGGGCAGCGATCCGCACCTACGCGGGCAACGAGAAGCCCATGCCCGACACGGGCACGGTCCGGGGCGATCTCCTCGAGCTCGTGCAGCGGATCGTCGCGTTCGTGCGCACACCCGAGGGCGACATCTTCACGCGCTTCGTGGTCGCCGAGCACGGCGAGCCCGACGTCGATCGCCTGGCGCGCTCGCTCCGCGACGCCTTCATGGTGCGGAGGGCGGAGGTCATCACGCGCGCGCAGGCTCGCGGTGAGCTGCCCGCCGACGTCGACCCGCGCGTACTGCTCGACGCCATCTTCATCCCCGTGACCATGCGGATCCTCCGCTACCGCGAGGACGTCGATGTCGCCGCCACCGAGGCGTTCGTCGATCTCGCGCTCACCGGCGCCAAGCACGGAGCCGGCCGCACCACCTAGCAAGCATGGTAATCCGGTAGGCATGCGGGTCACCGTCCTCGGCGCCGGATACATGGGCAGCGCGATGGCGCACGTGGCAGCGATGAGCGGACACGACGTCCGCCTCTGGGGCACGTGGCTCGACGACACGCTCATCGAGGCCGTCGAGAAGAAGCAGAGCCACCCGCGCCTCGAGATGAAGCTCGATCCGCGGATCGTGCCCCTGCGATCCGGAGAGCTCGCGCGTGCGCTCGAGGGCGCCGAGCTCGTCGTGCACGGCGTGAGCTCCGAGGGCGCGGTGCCGGTCATGACGAAGGCGGCGGCGCACCTGCCCGACGTGCCGGTGCTCAGCGTGAGCAAGGGCTTCTTGCAGGCGGCCTCGGGCAAGATGGACCGCATCGACCGCGTGGTGAGCGAGACGGTGGGACGCCACGTGCGGTTCGTCCACGCGGCTGGTCCGGCGAAGGCCTTCGAGATCGCCCGCGGCGTCCTCACGCTGATGTGCTTCGCCGGCGACGTCGCCGATGCGCGCATCTGCAAGGACGCGATGAGCGCCGGCCACATGCGCGTCGAGGTGACCGACGACATCGCGGGCGCCGAGATCTGCTCGGCGATGAAGAACGCCTACGCGACCGGCCTCGGCCTCTGGGACGGCATGGTCGGCGCCGACTGCCACAACGCGCGCGCCGCGTGCTTCTCGCAGGGCATCACCGAGATGGCGCGCCTCGCGCTCGCTGGGGGCGGCCGCGCCGAGACCGTGTACGGCGCGCCGGGCGTCGGCGATCTCCACGTCACCGCCGCCGCCGGTCGCAACCGCGCGTTCGGCGAGGGCGTCGGGAAGGGCAAGCCGGCGAAGCAGGTGGCGGCAGAGATGCTCGCCGCCGGCAAGCTCACCGAGGGCTACCCGGCCATCGCCACCGCGTGGAAGTGGGCGGCCGAGAACGGCGTGAAGGACCTGCCGCTGCTCGAGGCGCTCCACGCCATCGTCTGGGAGGATGCGCCCGTCGCCGCGACGCTCGCCAAGCTTCGGCTTGGTTGAGGCGATTCTGAGTCCCGCGCGCTAGGCGAGGTTCTTCTTGAGGAAGTCGATCGTGCGCTGCCACGCGAGCTTCGCGCTCTTCTCGTCGTACGCCTCGGGGCGCGTGTCGTTCACGAACGCGTGGCCCGCGTCGTAGACCTCGAGCTGCATCGGCTTTCCCTGAGCGTCGAGCTCCTTCTTGATCGCCTCGGCCTTGGCGACGGTCGCCCACTCATCGTTCTTCGCGAAGTGCGCGAGGATCGGCGCCGTCACCTTCGTGTAGTCGACCTTGTCTGCGGGCGGCGTTCCGTAGAAGGGGACCACCGCGGACAGGCCTTCCAGGTGGCATGCCGCAGCAAACGCGAGCGCGCCACCCATGCAGAAGCCGATGACGCCCACCTTGCCGTTGCCGCGCGGATGCTCTTTCAAGTAGGCGACGGCGGCAGCGATCTCGGTCATGGCGGCGGCGGTGTCGAGCGCGGTCATGAGCTGCCCTGCCTCGGCCGCGTCCTTCGCGATCTTGCCGTGATAGAGGTCGGGCGCGACGACGAGGAAGCCCTGCGACGCCAGCCGATCCGCGAGCGACTTCACGTGCCCGTTGATGCCCCAGTACTCCTGGATGAGCACGAGAGCGGGCGCCTTCTCGGTGCCGCTCGGCTCCGCGATCTCGCCCGCGATGTCACTGCCGCCCTTGGCCCCGAAGCGCACGGTCGTCGTCATGGCGCCGGAGGATACATCGCGATAGAAAAGAGGGCATGGGTCATCTTCTCCGCTCGGTCGCGCTGGTCGGTCTCGTCGCTGCGACAACGCTCGCAACGTTCGGGGGCCTCGCGGGCTGCAACAAGAAGACCGACGACGCGAAGGCGGGGCCGGCGCAGTCGGGGACCGTCGCCATCACCGTCGACGCCGACGGCTTCAAGCCGAGCGCGGTGACGCTGAAGAAGGGCGCGCCCGCGACGCTCGTCTTCACGCGTACCGTCGACGATACGTGTGCGACCGAGGTGGTGTTCCCCGAGCTCTCCATCAAGAAGGAGCTGCCGAAGAACACGCCGGTCTCGATCACCGTTCCCACCGACAAGGAGCAGAAGCTCACGTTCCAGTGCGGGATGGGCATGTACAAGAGCTCGGTGGTCGTCTCCGGCTCGTGAGCCGCGTCTAGCGGCGCATGATGTACCAGCCCGCCGCGGACGCGAGGGCTAAGAGGACGATCACGACGGCGATGAGCAGCGTGCCCGACGACCGCTGGGCGGGCCTCGCCTCCTGCCCGTCGGCGAACGACGGGGCGATGTCCCGCGGCGCGTCCGTGACCTTCGTGTCGATGCCGAACGCGCCGAGCACGGCCTCCGCCTTCTCGAGGAACGTCGCGTACGACGCCTCGTCGAAAGGGAGGGGACGCTTGAACCGGTCGTCGTTGACCTTCGACACGTGCGCGTAGGAGCGGAGCTCGGCGCGCTTCTCACCGGCGTTGACCGTGCCGACCACGAGCGCCATGCCGGTCTCGGGCTTGAGCGTGACGTGCTGCAGCGCGAGGAGGCCGCCCTTCGTGCTGTCCGTCGGCGCCGTCATCTCGACGCTGTGCGTCCCGACCTTCGTCTTCAGGAACGCCGCACGGAAGGTGTCCGCAATGGTGTTCGCATGCGACGCGTACTGGGTGAGGATCTTCACGACGTACGAAAGCGTACCGCCGCGTCTCCTTGCCCCCAAGTAAACCGTCTCAGCGGTTTCCGAGCGCGGTCGCAGCTTGGCCGGCGGACTCGCCGGCGCCCTTGATCTCGGGCGGCGCCGCGCCACCGCCGCCCGCGATGAAGAAGCCGACCCTGAGCGCGACGAGCGCCAGAAAGACGACGAGCCCGGTGCGCTTCACCTTCTGTCTGCGCGAGGCGATCGACGCGCTGGCCATCGTGGCCTCGGCCTGGGCAGCCGCAAGATCGCCGTCGTGAGGGCCCGACTCGGCGGCGTTCGTGGCTCGCCGCGCGGCTTGCACGCCGACGCGAGCGCGGAGCGCTGCATGATCGGCGACCGCTACGACCTCGCCGGAGTCCAGCCAGATCCCGTGCGCGACACACACGTCGATCACGATGTTCGAGCTCGCACCGAAGCGACCGCGCTCCATCTCCTTCGCGCAGGCGGGGCACTTCAGGAGCCGGACGAGCTCTGACGACGGAGCCTCGCGCCTGGGGAGCTTGGAGGCGATGGCGGGCGCGAGCTCGGGCCGCGCCACGAGCGTGCACCACGCGCGAGCGCCGACGAAGATGCCATGACAGCTCCGGCACGCATGGATCGTCGCCGACGGCGCGATGCCGATGGCGAGCAGCGGCGTCGTCGCCGTGGCCGTGGCCGAGCAGCGCGGGCACGCGAACGTCGTCGTCACCTCCGGCACCGGTCGCGGGATCGTCACGAGGCACGACGGACACGCGCTCCCCGCGGGTCCTGCCGACCCGCAGAAAAAGCAATACGAGAC
>JAYTOQ010000305.1:0-6677 GCA_043747665.1 Polyangiaceae bacterium
GCCCGCGCCGGCTATCTCGACACCGTGGTGCCCCCCGGCGAGGTCGTCGCCAAGGCGATGGCAGAGGCGACGCGGCTCAGCGCGCTCGCCAGGACCGCCTTCACCGCCACGAAAGCGCGCCTCCGCGGCAAGACCATCCAGCACATCAACGACACGCTCGAGTCCGACATGGCGAGCCTCCTGTCGTCGACCTGACCGACCGGAGCGAATCGCGCAGCGCCGCGCCCCTCACGCGTCCTTCGCGCAGCGGAGTCCGGTCATCCGCAGCTTGAAGCTCGGCGGATGATGGATGCGATTCGTGCTCCGCAGCCCGCCTGCTGGGTAGTTGTACGCGCCGCCGCGGATCGATTTCTCGCACTCGGTCGGGATGGGGTTCGAGCCGGTGAAACCCTGCTTGTTCTCGCTGCGCAGCTTATTCTGCGCGGCATTGATCTCGTCGCAGGTGGCGCCTTTGCCCGCGCCCGCGCCCGCGCCGGGACGCGAGTATGCGAGCGGATCGTAGTCGTCCGCGAGCCATTCCCACACGTTGCCGGCGAGGTCCTCGTGGCCGTAGGGGCCTCGGCCGGTGGGATGCGTCGCGACGTCCTCCGTCGCGTTGGTCTCGAACACGGTGCGCTCGTGCGTCGGCGCATCGCTCCCCCACGGATAGCGCCGGCCGTCGTCGCCGCGGACGGCGCGCTCGAACTCCGCCTCACGCGGAAGTCGATTGCCTTTGAATGCGCAATAGTCGCGGGCCGCGAACCAGGACACTCCGACGACCGGCCTATTCGGCCCCTTGAAGAGCCCGCCGAACGTCGCGAGGATCCCGGCATCCGCCGCGGGGCAGGCCTTGACGGCGACGCACTCGTCATACGCGCGCTGCGTCACCTCGGTGCGATCGAGCCAGAATGCCGCGACCGTCACCGGATGCGCAGGATGCTCGTCGCCCTCGCCACCGCTCTCCGATCCCATGGTGAACGTCCCACCTGGAACGAGCAGCATCCCGTCGACCGCCCCAGCATCGACCCGCGCGTCCGCGTCCACGCTTGCGTCCGCCTCCACGCTCGCCTCCGCGCTCGCCTCCGCGTTCGCGCTCTCCGCGCTCTCCGCGCTCAACGCCGGCCCTGCGGGCACCGGCGACGTGCCCGATCGACACGCGCCCAGCGCGAGCACCGCCACCATTGCCCACGCGCGCTCCTCCTTCACGCGCTAAATGTGCCTCGACGCGGCCGGCTTGGGAAACTTCTCACGCGCCGGCGTGGTAAAATCGCGCGCTCTACACCCTGATGATCACCTGCTGATCTCCCGATGATCTCCGTCCAGAAGCTCGTCAAGCGCTACAGCTCCATCGGAGCCGCGCGCGGAAGCGGCGGCGCCGCCGTCGACGGCGTGTCCTTCGACGTCGACAAGGGCGAGGTGGTCGGCTTCCTCGGGCCCAACGGCGCCGGCAAGAGCACGACGCTGCGGATCATCGCCGGCTTCCTCGGTATGACCAGCGGCAAGGTCACCGTCGCCGGCCACGACATCCGCGAGGAGAGCTTCGAGGCCCGCCAGAAGATCGGCTACATGCCCGAAGCGGTCCCGCTCTATCCCGAGATGCGCGTCGCCGAGTACCTCGGCTTCCGCGCCGAGCTGAAGCGCGTCCCTCGCCGCGACCGCGCCGCCTTCGTGGACGATGCGATGACGAAGGCCAACGTCGACGATGTCGCGAACGTCCTCATCGGCAGCCTCTCCAAGGGCTACCGGCAGCGCGTCGGCCTCGCAGACGCGCTCGTCGCGCGGCCGCCGCTTCTCATCCTCGACGAGCCGACGGCGGGCCTCGACCCGAACCAGATCCGTGAGGTCCGCGAGGTCATCAAGAACCTCGGCAAGGAGCACACGGTTCTCCTCTCGACGCACATCCTCAGCGAGGTCGAGGCGAGCTGCAGTCGCGTCGTCGTCATCGCGAAAGGCAAGCTCGTCGCGGAGGGCACGATGGACGATCTCTCGCGCAAGCGTCGCGCGGCCGGCCTCCTGCTCGTGGTGCGCGGCGATCTCGAGGTCGTGCTCGCCGCGGTCGGCGCCGTCGAGGGCATCGCGAAGGCGGCGGTCGAGGACGTCGACGGCCGCTCCGATGCGCACGTCGTTCGTTGCGCATGGCAGAAGTCGATCGACGAAGCCGGCGTATCGCGCGCGATCGAACAGGCGGTCGCGGCGGTGGTGGCCGCAGGGTGCTTCGTGCGCGAGGCGCGACCCGTGCGCAGCTCTCTCGAGGAGGTCTTCGCGGAGCTGACCGCCTCGCCCGCCGCCTCGCCCACCGCCTCGCCTGCCGCCTCGCCCGCCGCCTCATCCGCCGGCGAGAGCGGGAGCATCGGCGCATGAGGAGCTTCTGGCCCATCTACAAGCGCGAGCTCTTCGCGTTCTTCGTGACGCCGCTCGCGTGGGTGCTCATCTCGGTGTTCCTGCTCGTGCAGGGGATGCATTTTTTCCTGCTCGTCGATCACTTCGCGAACCTGGGCGCGGCAGCGAGCGATCAGACGCCCATCCAGGCGTTCTTCGGCAACACCATCCTCCTCTACCTCGTTCTCTTCCTGCTCGTGCCGCCCATGACCATGCGGCTCTTCGCCGAGGAGCGACGCAGCGGCACCATCGAGTCGCTCATGACCGCGCCGGTCTCGAGCTGGTCGGTGGTCCTCGCGAAGTACGCGTCGGTGCTGACCACCTACGTGGCGATGTGGGCGCCTACCGTGTTCTATCTCGTGATCCTCTCGCGCAGCGGCGAGGTCGACTGGGGTGTCGCGGCTTCGGCGTACCTCGGCGTGTTCCTGGTGGGCGCCGGATACCTGTCGCTCGGCTTGCTCATGAGCGCGCTCACCACGAGCCAGTTCCTCGCGCTCGTCATGACCGCGCTCGTGGTGCTCGGGCTCTTCATCCTGGGTGTCGGCGAGTTCGTGACGCGCGAGGGCACGCTCATGCACGACATCTGCTCGCACGTCTCGGTGTGGGCGCACATGAACGACTTCGCATCGGGCATCGTCGACTCACGTCGGCTCGTATTTTACGGCTCCTGCGTGGTCCTGCCGCTCTTCGTCACGGTGCGCGCGGTCGACGCGTGGAGGTGGGGCTGATGGCCAGGCTGCGCTTGCCGGCGATCGACGCGTCGCATCTTTCGAAGCTCGTCGGCGTGGTCGCTGCGATGGTGGTGGTGGTGCTGCTCAACGTCGTTGCGGCGCGCCGCTTCACGCGCTGGGACATGACCGCGAACAAGCGCTACTCGCTCTCGCCCGCCACCACGCAGACGCTCCACGATCTTCCGGACGCGGTGCAGATCTGGGTACTGCTTGGCAGCGCCGACCCGCTCGAGCAGAGCGTCAAGCAGCTCCTGGTCGCCTACCAGGCGGAGACTACCAAGCTCGACATTCACACCATCGACCCCGATCGCGACACCGTCGCCCTCGAGGACATCCGCAAGCGCTTCAAGATCGAGACCGGGCGCACCGAGGACGGTCACGTCGTCGCTGACGCCGTCGTCGTCGTCGCGCACGGCGAGCGGCACTGGTTCATCACCGCCGCCGACATGGTCGAGGTGGCAGCCGCCGATGACACCAAGGTGAAGCCGCGCGAGGAGCGCGCGCTCACCGGCGCCATCCGCAGCGTGCTCGGCGGCACGAAGACCAAGGTGTGCTTCGTCACCGGGCACGGCGAGATGAGCCCCGCAGATCCCGCCGAGCGCGGGGCTGGCGTGCTGAAGGAGGTCCTCGACAAGGACAACTACGTCGTCGCCACCGTCTCGCTCGGCGCGCCGAGCGCGACGAAGCCCCTCGAGGGTTGCGCGGTCGCGATCATCGCCGGGCTCCTCGAGCCGTTCGAGAAGACCGAGGCGGAGCGCCTGCGCACGTGGCTCCTCGAGGACGGGAACCTGTTCGTCGCCGCCAGCCCCATCCTCGGCGGCGTCGATCCCGGGCGAGCGCCGGGCGCCGCTGCGCCGCTCGTGCCCGCAGGCCTCGAGCGGGTGCTCGGACCGTTCGGGATCGCGCTCGATGACGACGTGGTCACCGAGCAGGAGGCCGACGTCGCGATGCCCGCGAGCGGCGGCTTCCGCTTCGTCGCGCAGCCGCGGCAGCATCCGGTGACCACCGCGCTCGTGAAGAGCGAGCGCGCGCGCGACGTGCCTCGCGTCGTCGTGTATCTCGCGCGTTCCATGCGGCGCACCATCGAGCCCGGCTCGGTGAATCCGCAGGAGCTCCTCGCGACGTCGGCGAGCGCGTTCGGGCTGCGGAGCATCGAGGGGGCCGCAGACTGGAAGGATGCGCCGCAGAAGCACCCTGGCGATCTTGCGGGGCCTCTCTCGATCGCCATGGCGGCGGAGCGTCCCAGGGTGTCGGCGTCCTCGTCGCACGGTCCGCGCATCGTGGTGGTCGGCTCGAGCAGCGTACTGTCCAACGAGGCCTTCCGCGATCTCCCCGCATATCGCGGAGGCCCGCTCTTCGCGGAGAGCGCCATCTCGTGGCTCGCCGCGAAGCCCCAGGTGCTCGACGTGCCCGAGAAGGCGGCGGTAGGCGCCGGCATGCGCGTCGACGAGGAGTCGCGCGGCTCCATCCGTCGTTACGTCGTCCTCTTCATGCCCGCCACCGTGGCGCTGCTGGGTCTCGCCATCGCGCTCTTCCGCCGCGCGGGCGAGGGCAAGAAGCGCGACGACGGAAAGCGCGACGACGGAAAGAGGAAGCCGGGGTGAAGAGGCACGCCGGCACCATCGTGCTCGTCGCGCTCGCCGTGGCGCTCGGCATCTGGCTGTGGGTCGATCGCGACCGCATCACCGAGGGCGAGCGGAAACGCCGTGAAAATAGCGCTTTCGTGGTGTGGCGGCGCGACGAGCTGACCCGCATCTCCATCGCGCACGACGGGGAAGCCATCGTGCTCGAGCGCGATCGTCCGGCGTCGTCGGCGTCGTCGGCGGGCAAGCCGAGCAACGAGGGCAAGGAAGGCCAGTGGCGCCTCACCTCGCCCCGGCAAGAGCGGGCCGATCCCGTCGCCGTCGAGCGTCTGCTCACGACGCTCGAGTTTGCCAACGTCGCGCGCAAAGTCACCGACGGCGCCGCGCTCGGCCTCGATGCGCCGCGCGCCATCGGCGCGGTGCGGATGGGCGGGCTCGAGGTGCCCTTCGCGCTCGGCGGGGCGTCTCCGCGTCCCGAGGGCTCGAGCTACTTCCGCGTCGGCGACGCGACGCCGATCGTGATCTCCAAGGAGGTCGCCGACGCGCTCCTCGCGCCGTCCGATACGTATCGCGATCGCACCGTCGTGCCGTATCTCGCGACCGAGCTCGCGCGCGTCGAGGTGAAGCACGGCGACAGCAGCTTCGCGCTCGTGCGCATCGACGATCACTCGTTACGCATCGAGGAGTCCGGCGTCCTCGCGTCGCGGTCCGGCGTGGATCGCCTGTGGGCGGCTCTCGCGGAGATGCGGGCAGAGGCGTTTCCCAAGGACGCGGACGCCGAGCGGCTGACTGCGCATCCCGCCGCGACGGTGAAGCTGTTTCCGAAGGACGCAGGCAAGCCGGCTGCCGAGCTGGTCGTGGGCGAGGCGTGTCCGGGTCATCCCGCGGACGTGGTGGTGCTGCGGAAGGCGCCGAATCGCGTGGCGGCGTGCGCGCCGCAGGACATCGTGGGCTACCTCTCCGGCGACGCCGCGTCGCTCGTCGAGAAGCATCCGTTCACGATGCGCATGGACGAGATAGAAGAGCTGCGGCTCGAGCAGGCCGGCGCTGCGACCATCGAGATCGCGCGCAAGGGCACGGGCTTTCATCAGCGCGCACCCAGCGATCGCGATCTCGAAGAGGCCGAGGCGGACGCCGCGACGCAGCTCCTCGAGCGGATCGCCATCTCCGAGGCGCGCGCGGTATCCCGAGGCGGCGCCGGCGCGGCTCCCTTCGCATCGGTCGGACGCGCGGTGGTTCGCTCCGGCGAGCGCGAACAGGTGGTGGAGATCGGCGCGGCGGGTCCCGACGGTCGCGCGACCCTGCGCAGGCTCCTCGATGACGCGCGTCTCGACATCGACGCGATCCTCCTGCGCCGCCTGACTCCGCGCGCAACCACGCTGCGCGCGCGGACCTTCCTCGAGCGCGAGGCCCGTCGACCCACGCGCGTGCTGCTCCGCTGCGGCCCACCTCAGGAGCTCGTCGACAGCGGCGAGGGCTTCCGGCTCCTTGCGCCCGCTGCGTACGAGACCGACGGCGCGATCGTCCAGCTCGTCGACGCGCTGACGAAGGGCCGCATCGACGGGTGGGTCGCGGACAGTGACGAGGACGTCGCGTTCGGCTTCACCAAGGACGGCTGTCACGTGATCCTCGGCTTCGCGGACGGCAATGCGCCCGTCACCGTGTGGTTCGGCGCCGAGGGGGAGGGCGGGGTGTATGCGAAGGTCGACGGACGCAGCGGCGTGCTCGTCGCGCCGCGCGCGCTGCGCGATCTTGCGAAGGGCTTGTACGTGAGCCGCGGCACGCTCCGCACCGAGGCCGCCAGGATCGAGCGCGTGAAGGTGACCTTGCAAGGACGCCCCATTGCGCCGCGTGATCCGGCGGCGGCCCGCGATGCGGTGGCCGCGCTCCATGCCGAGCGGGTCGTCTCCCTGGACAAGCTCGACGGCGCGCCCGATCTCGTCATCGACGTCGCCGTCGCCGAAGGGGGATCCCCGAGGCGGATCGCCTGCCGAACGGTGACGGC
>JAYTOQ010000306.1:0-9771 GCA_043747665.1 Polyangiaceae bacterium
GGGCCGGCGCCGGGCGGCTGGCGCGCGATGTCTATGATCACGCGATACGGCTCGAGAAGGTGGAACACGCGCCGGTAGGCCGGGCCGTTGAGATCGAGAGCGACGCGAGACCCGGTGGACGTGGGCTCGGCGACGATCCGCGAGACGATGCCCCCGAGCGCGGTCTCACGCGCCGCGCCGCCGAGCTCGACGCCGTCGAGCTCGACGTACGTACGCGCCCCACGGCCGCCTGCGCTCGGCGCATCCCCCACGCGGAACCGCGCGGCGCGATCGAGATGGACGACGACGCGCGCGCCTTCGGCGCCCGTCCACTGCTCGATCTGCGTGATGCGCGGCGCCGATACGACAGCGCGCGCGCTCGCGTCCTCCTTCGTCAGCGCGATCGCGCCCTCGCCGGCGAGTCCCTGATCGATGGCATCGAGGACCTGCGGCGCGGGGCGGAACGCGCCGAGCGCCGCGAGCGGCTCGTCGACCGACGACGCGCAGAGCCCGCCGGCGCCTCCGTCCGCGCTCGTGGAGCGGCGCTGCACGCGATAGAGCTCCGCGTACGTGGTCTGCGCATCCCTGGCGAGCTCGCCCGCGAGCTTCGCGCCGCGCGTCGCTGCATCACACGCTCCCGGCAGCGCCAGATCGCGGCCCGCCGACCGATAGAGATCGACGGCTTCCTTCGCGTCTTGCTCGCGGTGCTCGGTGCGCCAGATGCGCTCCTGGAGATGCGCCGCGAGGGCATGCAGCTCGACGGCGCGCGCGCCGGCGCCCTCCTTCAGCGCGAGGGCCTCCATCGATTGCGCGAGCGCGATGACCTCGGGACGTGCGGGGAGCACGGCCGAGGGCCGGTCGAGCGCATGCGCGCGGGCGAGCGCGTCTCCGCTTCCCCCGTCATTTGCGGCCGCGCCGCCGCCTGAGCACGCGGCGGCGAAGGCCACGGCCGCAATGAGCAGGGCCTGCGCTGTCTCTCTTCTCGGCACCGCGCGAGAGGGTATCATCGGCCGGGTGTCCGAGCCCCGCAACCCTGCCTCTTCATCATCTCCAGCATCGTCGTCAACGCTGGCTGCCAGCAGCCCGGTCTACGCCGATCGCTCGACGGGCCAGGTCTTCGCCGACGCCACCGCGATGGTCAACGCGTACCTCGCTCGCTTTGCGGAGCGCGCGGGGGCCACGCTGCAACCGCTCGACGAGAACGGTTACACGCAGACCCGCAAGGGCTCGGCGACCATCGGTCTCAACGTGCTGGATGACCACGGGCTGCTCCTCCTCCTCGCGCCGGTGATGGCGGTGCCGAAGGCTGGCCGTGAGAGCTTCTATCGGCGGCTCCTCGAGCTCTCGTTCCTGTCGACCGCCGATGCCGCTTTCGCCATCGACGCGGCCAAGGACGAGGTCTTCGTGCGCGCGCTCCGGCGTCTCTCCGGGCTCGATTACGAGGAGTTCGAGGACCTGCTCGACACCGTCGGCCGCGTCGCCGATGAATGGGACGACGCGCTGAAGCGCGAGTTCGGCCAGGGCTGATTGCGCGGCGTCGCGGAATAAAAAGCGCAGAAAACGCGCCGGATCCGCCGCTTTTCTGTCGCGGCGCGGTGCCTCGTGAGGAGTGGGCCGGCGCGCTTGCCGATGCTACGCTTCTCCTCGATGGCGATGCAGCAGAGCGGCAAAGGCGCGGGCGATTCGGACGCGGCCTCCCGGGCGGCCTCGGCGCTGAGCGACGAACAGGCCGACGAGTTCGCGGCGTCGTTCACGCCGGCGTGGGACACCGGCGACGACGCGAGCGGCCCCGCCAACGCGACGCTGGTCGACGCGCCCGCGATGGGCGCGGCCGAAGCTGCCGCCGTCGTGCAGGCGGCGGCTCCGTCCGCGGCGCCCGCGTTTCATCCGAAGCAGACGCTCATCGGGACGGCACCGCAGGCGAACGCTCCCTCCACCCACGCCGCGCCGGCGGCGCGCGGGCCGGCCTCGAGCGCGGAGGCGATCGATCCCGAGAACATTCTCGACTCGAGCACTGCACCGCTGCCGGAGGTTCGAGCGGCCGCTCCGCCGCCGCCTGCGCCGGTCGTGGCGCCTCCTGCGGCTCCACAGACGAGCCTCAAGGGCACGCAGATCATGGCGACCTCGCCCGCGCAGATGGACGCCCGGAAGGGGCAGTCCCGACCGCCCCCTCCTGGACCGGCAGTGCCCGCGGCGAAGAAGGCCGTCGTGGCGGTGACCGCGGATCCGTTCGCGGCCTCGGCGCGGTCGGGTCCAGCGGCGCCTCGCGGACGCCCGCAGAGCGAGGATCTCGACGACTTCGTTCCCAAGAAGTCGAGCAAGACGCTCTATCTCGTCCTGGCAGGCCTCGTCTTCGCGGGGGGGCTTGGGCTCTTTCTGAAGTTCGCGCTCGGCGAGGACCCGAAGCCGGCGCCGGTCGAGCAGCACGCTACGGGCCCGGCCGTGACGACCGCCGAGATCCCGCCCCCGCCGCCGAAGGTCGACACTCCGACGACGCCCGCGACGGCCGCGACCGCGACGGCCGCCACAGCTGCGAAGGTCGAAACGCAGCCGCCGCCGGCCACGCTTCCGGCCCCGCAGAGCGCGCGGCCGGCAGAGCCGCCGGCCCACGCCGCTGCGCCCCCTCCGCAGCCCCGGCAGCGGGTGACGCCCCAGCCTCCCCAGCCCCCCCAGCCCGCCGCCGCCGCGGCTCCGGCACCCCCGCCTTCACCGAAGAGTGCACCGAAGCCCGCCAACGGTAGTATCGTCCGCGACAACCCGTTCTGATCCGCGCCCGCCTCCATGCCGGAGGCACCGCGTCCGCATCCGACCGGCGCTCAATCAATGAAGACGAGCCGAATCGCCGCTGCCGTCCTCGTGGCTTTCCTGTCGTCAAGCGTTCCGCATCGTGCGGAAGCGCAAGACGATCCCGTCACCGTCCAAGCGCGCGCGCGCTTCAAGGAGGGCGTGGACTTCTACGACAAGGGCCAATTCGAGAACGCGCGCCTCGCGTTCCTCCAGGCCTACGTACTGAAGAAGCATCCCGCCGTGCTCCTCAACCTCGCGCAAAGCAGCGCGAAGGCCGGGCATCCGCTCGAGGCGGCGAAGTACTTCCAGCAGTTCATCAAGGAGTCGACCACCGCGAGCCCCGCGCAGAAGACCGACGCCGAGAACGGGCTCGCGGAGGTCCGCCAGAAGCTCGGTCGTATCGACGTCATCGCGCCTGCCGGAACCGAGATCACGCTCGACGAGAAGGAGCGGCTCGGTACGGCTCCCTTCGGCGAGCCCATCGACGTCGACCCGGGCGCACACTCGCTGCGTTCGTCGACCGAGACCGTGCGGGTGACCGCCAACGCCGGTCAGAAGGTGCAGGCGCGCTTCGGCGGCGGCGGCGCGGCGACCGGCGCTCCGGTTCCCGTGCCAGGCCCGACGCCGGCCACCCCGCCTCCGGCCACGACGTCGCCGCCCGAGACCGCTCCCGTCACGGAGCCGCCCGCCGAGGGCGACCGCAAGGAGCCGCTACCGATGTGGCCCGGCTACGTCGGCCTCGGCGTCGCGGCGGTCGGTCTCGTCGGCACCATCGTCTTTGCGATCTTCAAGAGCGACGCGCAGTCGAAGGCGGACTCGGTGGCGGGCGAGATCCGCAACGCCGCCATCAAGCGCGGCTACGACGGCGACCGTAACGGCGTCCCCGACGCGAAGGGCGTCTGCAGCGACCCCAACCCCACCATTCACGCCGACTTCAACAAGGCTTGTACGACGCTCCAGCAGAACAACGACAAGGTCAACACCGACGCTACGATCGCGAACGTGTCGGTGGTGACGATGATCGTCGGCGGCGCGTTCGCCGCCACTTGGCTCATCGCCGTCCCGATCGTCAACAGCAAGCGGTCGCACTCCGCAGGCGGACCGTCGACGCTACCGATCCTGACGCCGTACGCCGGCTGGGGCAGCGGCGGCATGACGTTGTCGGGCTCTTTCTAATCTCGCCGAGCCGCGGTGCGGGGTGCGCAGGATCCGGGCCGCTTCGGCGAACGCGACGTCGTCGGGATGCGCGGCCGCGAGCGCCGCATACTGCTCGGCAGCGGACGCGTCCGACTTCCTTCTTCGATTTGGCTGCAGCAGCGCAGCGGATCATCTCGACGGGCGTCTTCACGCCGTGCTCCTCGAGCTTATCGAGGAATGTCGGCAATGCCCCGGTCGGCACGAGTTGACTGCACACACAATGGTCGCGCGTCATACCCAAATAGCGCCGACTGAATAGAGCCTGCATATCGTATGCCTGTTTGGCGATATCGAACCCCATCACCTCGGTGACGCGTGTGACTTCGCAACTCCCGTCCCGGAGTCGCGCCACCGGAACGATGATCTCGATACCGGAGCCGGTCTGAGCGCGCATCGCAGCGAGCGGCATCTCGATGTCGCTCATCATCGCCATGGTCTCCATGCGCGTGAGCGTGTCGCGGGAATAGGTGGCGTGGAGCGTGCCCATGCAGCCGCCGTGACCGCTGTCATGGCCTGGACGATGTCGAGCGCCTCGCCGCGGCGAATTTCGCCGACCACGACGCGGTCGGGACGCATGCGCAACGTCGCGCGGAAGATGTCCCGGACCGTGACTGCGCCCTCACCCTTGGCATCGCCTCGGCGGCGTCGTCGGTGAGCGAGTCGAATTCCACGAGGCGTTTGACGGTCAGCATCTCCTTGAAAATAGGCGAATCGAGACGTGAGGTCCGTCTGGCGCGACGGGCGAGAGGATCGCCTCGACGCGCGAGCCGCCGGGCACGCGGCCTTCGAGGATCGGCCGCGCGGCGCTTACCGGCTTTCCAACATACTGCGAGAGATTCCGGCCAGCCGCGGTCAGCGCTTCCTTGCTCTCGAAGCGAGCGTCGACGAGCGCGAGCACGCCTTTCCGCTCGACATAGATCTGGTCGGACCCGCTGATCATGCTCTCGCTGACCGACGGGTCGTTCAGGTAGGGACGGATCGGCGCGAAGAAGGCGAGCCGTGTCTTCTCGAAAACTTTGGTGGGGATCACGGGACGGTCCTCATGAGGTTTGCGCGCGCGAGCTCTTACGACACGTTCACCTCACTTCACCGCCGGCGCTGACGCTGGCCGTCATGCTGCGAAGCGCCGGATCCCGGCGACTGGGGTAAGAAGAGGTTCTCGCCGATGAGAAAGTTCCCCTTGTCGTCGGAGAAGAGCGCGTAACCCGCGGCGGCGCCCATCACATCGGAGAACGAATCGTCGATCGGTCGCCGTGGAAAGCTTCGCGGCCCCGCGAGTCGGTTCAGTAGCGAATGACCTTCGCCAGGCCGGGGACCATCGCGTCCATGCCGGCACGACGCGCGAGCGCGACGGCGTAGCAACGCGTGCCATCGCACGCGGCATCGACAAGCGCATCCGCGGCTTGCTCGACGCGCCCGAGGCCCGGTGCGGGGCCCCATGGCGGTACCAAGGAATGCGCTAGCGCAGCGATGGGAGCCCTCGATTTGCCTGCGATCGGCACCCGCTCGACCCACGCCACCGACACGCTGTCGCCTTGCGCGCCGGTGAAGAATGGGCCGACCTCTCGCGCGCACATTCCCGGCGAGAGCTCGACGATCGATTCTTCGAAGGTCGCGCGGTCGACGCGCAGCGCTTTCACGCGTGTCGACCCGACCGTGGCGGTGGAGCCGCCATCCTTCGCGCAAGCATCGCTGACGTCCTCGCTGAAGACGATCACGACCACCCGCGGAGTGGCGTCCACGGCGACGACGTCGTCATCGCGAGGGATGACGGTCCGTAGCTTGTGGAGCGAGCCGGGGATCCCATCGTGGACCTCGCGCAGCGCCATCGCGCCCGAGACGCCGAGCCGAACGACGCCGACGTCGTCTCCGACGGTGTACTCGGGACGCTCGCGCTGGTCGTCTTCGCCGAACTCCGACTCGGTGAGAAGCCGCATCGCTCGCGGTGCACCGGCATCGGCGCCGCTCGGCAGCGAGGCGCCGCCGAACGCGACCAGCGAAGTTCCGTCGTCCTCGTCGAGCAGCGCGAACGCGCGATGAACGCCGCACACGAGCGCTGCGTCCTTATCCTTCGGCAGATCGAAGCGCGCGGGACGTCCCGTCCAGGGTCGCGTGTGGACGCGCCGGCCGTCGGTGAACCAGATCGCGTCGCGCGTCGCGCACGAGGCCGCCGAGACGTCGTGCACCGAGCCGATGGGCGCGAGGTCCGCGCCGAGGATCAGGAGCTGGCGAACGAGCTTTCCGGCTCGGAGCCCACGCCACGTCACCGCGACGCCCGCCGCGGCCGGGGCGACCTTGAGCTCCGACTCGCTCGACCACGCCACGCCGTCGAAGATGGTTCGGTCGACGACGATCTCGTCCTTGTCGGAGATGCGCTGGAGCCGGATCGCGCGCGCCGCGACATCGAGCGCAGCGACGACCACATCGCCATGCTCTCCGCGAGCGGCTGCAATGGGCGCCGAGAGCCCGCCCTGCTCACCACTGGCGCGGTTGCCATCGTCGCTTCCATCGAAGGACGAGGTCGCGCCAGCATCGTCAGTGGTCGACTCATTGGCCTTCGAGCACGTGCAGGCGGTGCCGCCGCCCGCGAGGCCGACGACGAGCGCGAGAACGAGCCTGCGCGCCAGGGCTGCCCGCGACGCGGGAGCACGACGTGACGCATGCGAGGCCATGCGCTGTCTTCGCAAGGCCTCGCCCCCAGGTCAAGGAGCCCCAGGTAAGGAGCAGGCTCAGCGCGTCTTTTTCGGGCCCGGACCGCTGAAATCGCCGAGCGCCTTGCGGAACGTGGTGCGCGCGACGCCTGCCGCCCGCGCCGCCGCGCTGATGTTGCCCGCGTGCCGCGCGAGGCACTCGTTTGCTGTCTCCGTGGTCAGCTCGATGGTCGCCTTCTGAGGCTTCCGCAGTGCGCGATCGACCGAGGATGCGTCGAGCCAGCGCGCTGCGCGAGCATGGTCCGCCGCACGGCACAGCACGTTGCGCAGCTCGCGTACGTTTCCCGGCCAGTCGTGGGCCGCGAGCTGGGCGATCGCCGCAGGCGTGAGCTCGCGCCTTCCAATCTCGTTCTCCATTTGCGCGAGCAGAAGTCGCGCGATCGGGACGATGTCGCCGGGACGGTCACGAAGCGGCGGCACGTCGACGATGAAGACCTCGAGGCGATGGAAGAGGTCTCGCCGGAACGAGCCGCGAACGACGTGCTCCTGGAGCGCGACGTGCGTAGCCACGACCACCCGCGCGTTGGCCCGCCGTCCCGAACCAGCGGCGCCGACGCGACGTACCTCGTAGCCGTCGAGCGCGCGCAGCAGCTTCGGCTGAGCGTCGATCGGCAGCTCGCCGATCTCGTCGAGGAAGAGCGTCCCGCCTTCGGCCTCGGTGAACGCACCGATGCGGCGGGTGACGGCGCCCGTGAACGCGCCGCGCTCGTGACCGAACAGCTCACTCTCGACGAGCTCACGCGGGAGAGCCGCAACGTTCATCGCGACGAACGGCTCGCCCGCGCGTGGGCCCTGCGTGTGCAGCGCTCGGGCCACCAGTTCCTTCCCTACCCCCGTCTCGCCCGCGACCAGCACCGGCGAGCTGAGCGCTGCGAGCCGACGCACCTGGGCCGCGATCCGGCGCATGGCCTTCGAGCTTCCAGCGACGCCGGGCAGCGGGTCGGCATGCTCGTCGTCATCCTCGTCGTCGAGCGCCACGCAGACGAGCGTCGTCTGACCGATCGCGATGGTCGTCCCCTCGGTGCCCCAGGCTTGCTCCACCCGGGCACCGCCGACGTACGTGCCGTTCTTCGAGCCGAGGTCACGAACGGCGACGCCCGAGCCGACCGCCACGATCTCGCAGTGCTTGGCGCTCACCGTCCGATCATGGATGCGCACGTCGGCGGTCCGTCCCGAGCCGAAGATCAGCGCCCGCGCGCTCACGGGAATGCGACGGACCTCCTCATCGTCCTGCACCTCGAGGGCCCATGTTCGGGTCCCTCTCGAAAGAGCGATCTCCACCGTCTCGCTCTTTCGTGGCTCTCGTGATTCGTCGGCCCGCAGCTGCGGCACGGAAATGGGTGCGATCGTCATGCAGTTGCTCGGTCGACCGATTCAGCGGATGAGTTGCGGGAGAATGCGATGCGGAATAAAGATTTGTGAAGGACGCCTCGGGTTGACGCGCTGCGCTCGGGCGTGCTCCCTTTTCGGCGCCATGCGATCGCGTCTGACGCCCTACGGATTCGCGACCTTCGCGGCGCTCGGCATCCTCGGTTGCCTTCCCACGACCGACCAGACCTCGAGCAGCGGAAGCACAGCGAGCAGCAGCGGCACATCGACGACCGCCGACAGCGGCGTGTCGAAGGCCGGTCAGGCATGCCTCGATACCGCCGATGCGTTCGCCGCCGCCGCAATGCGCTGTGGCGGCGATCCGGTCGCGGAGAAGAAGGCGTTCATCAGGGATCTCGCGAACGGCGACTGCGATTCGGTGAGCATTCGCAACGAGTCGGAGCTGCGCAGCGGGTGCATCCCTTCATTCAGCACCATCTCGTGTACGGACCTGACGCAACAGCGCTTCGCGCCGAGCTGCGCCGAGCAGATCATCCGCTCGAAGTGACGGCGAGACCGACGTGAGCCGCATCGTCGTCGTCGCTCTCGTTGTCACGTTCGCATGCGCGGCGTGCGGCTCGTACGACACCGGCAGCGGCGAGGACAACCCGTCGGACCACGCGTGCCTCGACGTCATCGATGCCTTCGCACGCACCGCCCAGCGCTGCGGCGGCGACTATGCAACGGAGCACGACCGGCTCGTCCAGCGCGACGCCAAGGGCGACTGCAAGAACGTCCGCAGCATTCGCGACGAGAACGCGCTCCGCAGCACGTGCATCCCTTTCGTCAAGTCGCAGTCATGCCACGACTTCGCGGCGGGGGTGCTCGACCCGACCTGCGCCGAGCAGCTCCAGCGCTCTCTCTGAGGCCTTGAGAGAGAGCGCCGGGGCGAGCGATACGGAGATGCGTTCTAGCCGATGGCGATGCCGAGCGCCTTGCGGAGCGCCAGGTACTGCTCGCTGACGCTGAAGACGATGAGCTCCTTCAGCTTCTCGGCAGGCGGCAGATCGCCCGGGAGCTGCGGCTCCGCGGCGATGATCTTCTTCGCGATCTCGAGGTCCGCGCAGAGCAAGAGGCCCGCGCGTGCCGCCGAGACATCGACGGCCTGCATCCAGCGCTTCAGGTCCGCCTTCGCGCCGTCCTCGATGAACTTCTGGACGACGAGGCGGAGCGAGTCGCGCTCGACCGGCTGCATGTACTTCACGAGCTCGGCGGCGGTGGTGTTCACCGCCTGGGCCATCTCCGCCGGAACAGCGAAGTCCGGCTGGATGATCTTGATGGCGGAGAACATGACGACCTTCAGCTCACCGAGCGTCGGGAACAGGTTCTTGATGTAGTGCTCGCCGCGGTAGTAGCTCAGGTGCTTGCCGACGATGAACGTCAGCTCCTGCGGCGTGTACCCAGTGAGAACGGACTGACCCGCGACGCTCGCCGGCGGCCGTGAGGGCACCGCGATGAGCGCTCCAGGGACGTCGTTGCGGACGTAGAGCTGCGGAAGCTGGATGCCGAGGACCTGGCCCGCCCAGCCGAACGTCTTCGCGAAGGTGACCGTCGACGTCGCCGGATCCTGCTTGAAGCGCGGATCCAGCGCCGGCAGCTGCTTCGCCTTCGCGAGCGCCTGCGTCTTCGCGACGATGGCCGCGGGGGTCACCATCTCGAAGATCTTGCCGATGAAGATGTTCTCGTCTTTGTGGAAGAGGTTCTTCACCCACTGCTCGTTGTCGAGCCG
>JAYTOQ010000307.1:0-3515 GCA_043747665.1 Polyangiaceae bacterium
ATGAACGGCGACGTGCCCGGGCTCATCGCCGACGCGTTGACGGCGTGCGACGGCGCAGGAAGCCCGACGCTCGCCGTTTGCGGCGCGCCGAACGCTCCGGCCTCCGCGATGGCGGCCCCGAACACGGCATCGAAGGTCGAGTCGAAGAGCTCGGCCTCGGCGGCCGGCGCATCACGCGCGCCCGCCTTCGCCGCCGCGCTCGCTCCGAAGCCCGGAAAGAAGTCATCGCCGATGCCGCTTGCGGTCGGCAGCCCGAATTGCGGGAGCGCGGGCTCGGGCGCCGGCGGCGCGGCGCGATGCGGAGGCGCATTCGGTACGGGAACCGCGGGACGTCCGGCGGCCGGCGCGGGCGCAGGCATCGGCGGACGCGCGGCTGCGCCGAGCGCCGCCTTCACCTCGTCGTTCTTGCGGACCTGCGTTTCGGCGTCGTCGGGCACCGAGTCCCGTCGCGGTCTCGGGTGGCCAGCCCCGCCGGCGCCGCCGCCTGCGAGGTCGCCGCTCGCCACGCGCGCGATCTCCTGGGCGACGGCCATCATCCCGGATGACTGCTGCGTCGGAAGCAGCGTCCGCGCGCGGTCGAGCCATGTCCCCGCGGTGGGGTCCTTGGCGCCGAACTGCATCGCCCGCTCGAGGACCTTCTCGGCGCGCTCGGCATCACCGCGGCGGAGGAGCACCTCGCCCAGGTAGCGGTAGACGTCGCCGTCGCGAGGCGCGAGGCGGCCGGCGGCGATGAGCACCTGCTGCGCGTCGTCGAGACGTCCGGTGTGTGTGTACATCCGGGCGGCCGCGGTCAGCGTGTGCACGTCGAGCTGACGCGCGGCGTGGCTGCCGACGATCTCGACGAGATCCATCCGGCGCGTCCCTCGCAAGGCGTCGCAGAGCGCGACGGTCTGCGAGACGTCGGGGTTTCGCTGCCAGCGAGAGTAGAGGTCGTCGATCGACTCTTGCATCGACCCGACTAGGCTATCAGGGCGCGCCGGGAATTTTCGCGCTTTGTGCGCATGGGCGACCCGCGCGACACTGACGGGCCAATGGCGTTGCAAAGGGGCATTTCATGAACGACGCGACGTTCGAGCACAGCCAGCGTTTCGAGGTCGGCGAGGTCACGGGCAACGTCCGCCTCGGCAAGCTCGAGGCGATGTACGAGGAGCTCTTCGCGGAGGTGATCGAGGACGGGATCATCACGCAGGACGAGCGCAATCAGCTCGACAAGATGGCCGACAGCCTCGGGCTCGATCGCGCTCGGCTTCGCCGGCTCGAGCAAGCTCTCCAGGCCGCATACGAGGCGCGAAACCGCGTCGTCATCAAGGACCTCTCGATGGACGATGCGCCGCCGCCGGCGACCATCATGCCCCTCGAGCCGGCCACCGACCAGCGCACGATGGCCCTCGAGCGCCGCATCAAGTTCCTGGAGACGCGCATCAAGGATCTCGAGCACGAGCTCGAGGACGCGCGCGCCAACATCAGCGTCGAGGTCGATTTTTCCGATCACGGCGCAGGCGCAGGCGCTGGCGGTGCAGGCGCGAAGGACGTCCCCGACGAGGACGCCGCGGAGCTCGCCAGGCGCGTCCGTCATGACCCGCGCGACGACGGCTCCCTCCACGCGCTCTTCCGCCTCTACAAGAAGGCAGGCGATGTCGATCGCCAGTGGTGCGTCGCGCAGGTGCTCGCGTATCTCGGCGTCGCGAACGGCGAGGAGCAGGAGATCTACGGCAAGCACAAGGAGGCGGCGCTCATCCGCCCCACCGGGTCGGTCACGCAGGACGCGTGGAGGCGGCTGGTCTTTCATCCCGAGGAGGAGCCGCTGGTCGGCGAGATCTTTTCGGTCGTCGTCTCCGCGGTCTTGATTGGGCGACTGTCAGCGCTGCGCCGGGACAAGCAGCTCGTGAAGCTCGATCCTGCCCGCAAGCAGGATCCCGAAAAGACCACCATCCAGGCGGTGCGCTGCTTTCACTGGGCGGCGTCCATCCTCGGCATGCAGTCGCCGCCGCTCTATGCCGACCCCGACTACCAGGGCTTCGTCGAGATGGTGCCGGGCGTTCCGCCTTCGTCGCGCATCGGCGCGACGGCGCTCGCGGGCCGCAGCGCCGCCGAGCTCGCGTTCCTCGCCGGGCGCCACCTCGCTTGCTACCGCGAGGAGCACTTCGTGAAGATGCTCGTTCCGTCGGCGCGCGGCCTCGAGGACATCTTCCTCGCTGCGCTCTCCATCGGAAATCCGGGCCTGCCGCTCTCGGCGCAGGTGAAGCAGCTGGTCGTTCCCATCGCCAACGCCATCGAGCCGATCCTGGAGCCGCAGTCGATCGATCGCCTCCGCGGTCACTTCCTGCGCTTCGTCGAGGAGGGCGGTCGCACCAACCTCCAGCGCTGGACCACGTCCGTGGAGCGCACCTGCGCGCGGGCGGGGCTGCTCCTCGCGAACGACCTCAAGGCCGCCCACGCCGTGTTCGCGCTCGAGGACCCCACGCATCTCGCCGAGAAGATCGACGATCTCATGAGCTTCGTGGTTTCGGATCGCTACGCAAAGCTGCGGAAGCAGATCGGCATCGCGGTGGCCGCGCCGAGCTGACCGCCCTGCGAGAAGAGGCCGTGCCGCGCGCCTTGCGGTGGCCGGCGGGCCGCTCTATGGCGGTGCGCATGCGGATCGTGGCGGCCGACGACGACTCGGGCATGCGACGGGTGCTCGACCGCTGTCTCCGCGCCTGGGGCTACGAGCCCGTCCTCTGCGAGAACGGCCAGGAGGCGTGGAAGCTCCTGAAGCGCGACGACTGCCCGCGCGTCGTCGTCCTCGACTGGGACATGCCGGGTCTCTCCGGGCTCGAGGTCTGTCGTCTGCTGCGATCGACGCCGCATGGCAAGGACCTCTACGTGCTGATGCTCACCGCGCGGCAAGAGAAGTCCGACATCGTCGCGGCACTCGAGTCCGGAGCCGACGACTTTCTCGCCAAGCCGTTCCATTCGCGCGAGCTCCAGCTGCGGCTCGCCAAGGGCGTTCGCGATGCATCGCGCAACAACGCCGCTGCCGGTGTGGCGCGAACGGTGCCGCCCACCGGCACGACGCTAGCCGGGAAATACCGGCTCGAGAAGAAGATCGCGAGCGGCGGCATGGGCAGCGTGTGGCTCGGCGTCCACATGTCGCTCGGCGTGAACATCGCCATCAAGTTCATGAATCGGACCCTCGCGGAGACCGCCGCCTACGCGAGCTTCGAGCGTGAGGCCCGAGCGGCAGCGCAGCTCCGCAACGAGCACATCGTTCGCATCTACGATCACGGCATCGATGAGCAGGGGCTGCCCTATCTCGTGATGGAGTACCTCGGCGGCGACTCGCTCTCACAGCGCATCGACGAGAAGGGGCCGCTGTCGCCGGGCGACGTCGTCTTGCTCGTGGAGCAGGTCGCACGCGCGTTGACCGAGGCGCACGCGCGCGGCGTCGTTCATCGCGACATCAAGCCCGACAACATCTTGCTCGTCGAGGACGCCGATCGCGAGCGGACCTTCACCGTGAAGCTCATCGACTT
>JAYTOQ010000308.1:0-1956 GCA_043747665.1 Polyangiaceae bacterium
TCGGCAGCCTTGAGCAGCCGCAGCTTCTCTGACGCCGCGAACCGGCGACGCTTCTTCGGTGGAGTGCTCTCCACCGAAGCCCCGCTCACGGCGAGGTCATCCTGCTTGCGATCGCTCTCCGAGGGAGGAATTGAAGGATCGAGAATCGGGGAAGGCTTCGGCACGTACGAGCCACCATTCTCCGCCCATCGGTACAGATATATCCAGAGGGAGCTGTCTCACGTCAGGGTGGCATACGGGGGAGACCCATCAGGCTTGCCCAGGTGACTGCCCGACCGACAGCCGATGCGTCACCTGCGGTGTGGGCTGTCGGTGCGTGAACCAATGAGCGCCAAAGTGTTTTTTTGGAACCTGAGCGCGAGGCGACAGGAGCGGGCGAGTCTGTCTCGGTCCGCAGGGACCGCCGATTCGAGAGAAAGCCCGAGCGCTAGTGTTCGGGCTTCTCTCGTTTTTGGCGGCAAGCGGCGGGACGCTGCTCGCTCATCGTGTGCGCACCTCGAGATCATCGAAGCGGACCCGCCACTCCCCGACGCTGGAGAATGCGAAGATCTCACCGACCGTCAACGTCTTCAGGAAGGCCAGCGTCCACGCCGCTTCCAGCGGATAGGTCACGACGACGGTGCCATCGAGCTGGATGACGAGCGACCCCGGGCCGCCGACGGGGAGGTCGACGGCGAGGTCGAACCGGACCCATTCCCCGAGCTTCGGAGATCGTGACAGGCTCCGTGTGCCGAAGAACTGCCCGCCGTCGACGAGCTTCACGCCCTCGGTAACGCTGGTCGTGCTCGTTCCGTCGCTGCTGCCCACCGTGGTGAGATACAGCCGATGAAACGGAACCGTCGAGCCGTCATCGTTCGAGACGAGGCTCAGCCACCGCAGCGAGGCGTTGGCCGCGGTGTCTATCGTGTCGATGCGCATCGCGAACGAGACCGCGAGATGTGTCGCTGGCATCGCAAACGTCTTCCCGACGTTCGCAGCACGGCTGACCGAAGCGTCCGAGACGGCGGCAATCTCGGCGAAAAGGGTGTTGGGCGAAGACGGCGCGGCGTCCGATGCTGGCGTGCAAGTTGAAGCGCTGGTGCGCGGCGGCGTCGGTGACGCGCGGGGGCGGCTCGGCAAGCTCGTGCTCGGCGCGCCCGCGCTGTACGACGGCGTCTCTACGGGCGGATCTGCATCCGCGTCCTCGGGCCCCTGGCGATAGTGAGCCTGCGCGAAGTGCTTCGCGCCGGTCTCGTCGAGGCAGCTCAAGGAGTATCCGTAGCGCCACCCGCGGATCGCGAACATCTCGGGCTGCGTCGGGTCGGGCGTGACGAGGACGCGTGGGCCGATGCCCTGCGCGATGGCGCGGTAGGAAAGCACACGCGATCAGTCCGGAAATTCGGAGGCAGCTGGACACAGGTCCTACACCAGCAGCGATATAGGTGCACTCAAGACAAGGACGGTCGTTTTCTTGACAAAGCCGCTACTTCGCCAGGCGCCGGACCTCGCCGGCGTCGTCCAGTAGACGTAGGTCCCGTCGATCGCGAGGTTCCGCCCGGCTGCCCATGCTGGTCGTTCGCGAAGATCTCGGCACCGCCGGCGCAGCCCGCGGACGCCGGGCACCGGTAGTCAGTAGGTATCGCGATCCGTAGCGGAGCGTCACCCCGCCGCGCGCGCCGCGTGGCCTTCTTGGTGGGCACGAACGAGCCGTGCCAGCTCGCGGACGCACGGATGGACGTTCCCGGCCGCGGTGATGCCGCGCAGCCGCGGCAGGCAAGTGACCGCGAGGAGCAGCGCCACGCGCGTCGGCGTGCACGGGTTTGCGAGGAGCGCCGCGCGCACGCCGGGCAGCTGCATCCACCGCGGACGCGAGGTGACCTGTCGGACGATGGCGGGCGCGGTCGGACGCCGCGCGGCGATCGCGATCACGTCGCGCTCGCGCGTCGACGGGTCGTCGAGCAGCCTTCCGATCGTGAA
>JAYTOQ010000309.1:0-1613 GCA_043747665.1 Polyangiaceae bacterium
GAGGGGAAGGACCTCATGATCGCGAAGGGAGCCCCCGAGGCGATCTTCCCGCGATGCGCGAGCTTCCAGCTCGACGGCAAGCGGCTGCCGATGGACCACGTTCACGTCGAAAACTTGAATGTCGAGTACCAGCGTCTCAGCATGGAGGGCTTCCGCGTTCTCGCCATCGCGACCAAGGAGAGCGAGGCGCATGGCGCCGTCGAGCGAGGCGCGACGCCGTACGGAAAGGCCGACGAATGTGAGCTGATCCTCGAAGGCTACGCGGCGTTTCTTGATCCGCCGAAGGAGTCGGCAGCCGTCGCGATCAAGCTGCTGACGGAGCACGGCGTCGCCGTCAAGGTCGTCACCGGCGACAACGAGCTCGTCGCGCGCAAGGTCTGCAAGGAGGTCGGCCTCCGCACCGACGTCGTGCTCGTCGGCGACCAGGTGGAGAAGATGAGCGACGACGAGCTCGCCGAGGCGGCCGAGAGCACGACGCTCTTCGCGCGAGTCTCGCCCGCGCACAAGGAGCGGATCATTCGCGCCTTGCAGTCGCGCCAGCACACGGTGGGCTTTCTGGGCGACGGCATCAACGACGCCCCGGCCCTGCACGCCGCCGACGTCGGCATCAGCGTCGACACCGCGGTGGACATCGCAAAGGCGTCCGCGGACATGATCTTGCTCGAGCAATCGCTCCTCGTGCTCGACGAGGGCGTGCTCGAAGGGCGCAAGGTCTTCTCGAACATCACGAAATACGTGCGCATGGGCGCGTCGAGCAACTTCGGGAACATGTTCAGCGTGCTCGGCGCGAGCGCCTTCGTCCCGTTCCTCCCGATGCTGCCGCTGCAAATCCTCGTCAACAACATGCTCTATGACGTGAGTCAGACCGCCATCCCGACGGACGCCGTCGACGCCGAGCGGATCACGGTGCCGCGGACCTGGGACATCAAGGAGCTCGAGCGATTCATCCTGTTCATCGGTCCATGCTCGTCGCTCTTCGACATCGCGACATTCATCGTCATGCTCTACGTCTTCGGGTGCCACGACGTGTCGACGCCGGAAATCGCCGCGCATAGCCAGAGCCTCTTCCAGACGGGCTGGTTCGTCGAGAGCCTGGTCACGCAGACGGTCATCATCCACGTCATCCGCACCAACAAGATCCCGTTCCTCCAGAGTCGGCCGTCGGGGTTCCTCCTTGCGACCAGCGGGTTCATCGTTGCAGCGGGCATCGCGCTCGCGTGCACGCCGGTAGGGCGTCACTTCGGCTTCACGCCGCTGCCGCTCCTTTACTGGCCCTTCCTGGCGGCGGCGCTCCTCGGCTATGTCGTGCTCACGCAGGTCGTCAAGACGATGCTTTTGCGGCGCGGCTGGATCTGAGGAGACCGTCGAACGTCATGCGTTTGCGCGTCACCTCCTCTCGGCCTACTTGGTCTTCTCAGCAACGCCGCCGAGTGTCTCGATATCGCCCGAGAGAACGCCGGCCTGAACGGCGGCGCCAATCGCCACGACCTCATCGGGGTTCACGCCCTGATGCGGGTCCTTTCCAAAGAACTTCTTCACCGTGTCCTTGACCATGGGGATGCGCGTGGAGCCGCCGACGAGGACGATCTCCTCGATGTCGGCCGGGGTCTTCT
>JAYTOQ010000310.1:0-2367 GCA_043747665.1 Polyangiaceae bacterium
CGGATGGTCGAGTCCGCTGCGCAAGTGACCACGTGGGCTGAGGAAGGGCGCGAGGGCTGATGAAGGAGGACGACGCATTGAGGTCGACGGCAAATTCGACGACGCCCACGAAAGCGGTAGACTCACGCCAACTCGTGTCTTCTTCGCGCAAAGCTTCTGAGCTTACGATCGAGGCCCTTTATGTCGCGCGAATGCGCGACCGTGACCCGCGCGATCCGCGGGCCCGCGCCGCCTGCGCGGACGACGAGCTCCCCGACGAGGGTGAGCGCGCCCGGATGATCAGCGACATCACGCGTTTGATCCGCGAACCGCACATGCCGGAGCCCACGCGCTGCGCCGGTCTCACGCTGATCGGCTGGCTCGCGCGCCGCATGCCCGGCGAAGCAGCCCATGCCATCGGCGTGTCCGAGGCGCGGCAGTCCGAGCGACGGATCCGCGCCGCACAGCGCAAGACGCGCTGATCCAGTGCGCGGTTCAGCCGCGCGGCTCCGGGCGCTGCCTCTCGCGGTGCTCGTCACGGTCGCGGGCGCCGCGGTCATCGGTCGCCTGCGCACGCCCCCGCACGCCCCCGCACCGGCCGACCTCGCGCCGCTGACGACGCCGGTCGCGTCTGCCGCCGCCGCCCCGGCGTCGGGTCTCTCCGCGCCCTTGCGCGCTCCGTCGATCGTGTCCGCGATCGACGCCGATGCAAGCCTTGGTGCCGGTCGCGCCACGATCGCCCCGCGTATGGTCCACGGCGGCCCTCGCCATCTCCATCGCTCGTCGGCCCACGGGCCGCGCGTCGCGAAGATCGCGTGGCGCGCGAAGGTCGACGGCGCCGTCGCGGCGCAGGTCACGACGTCACCCGACGAGCTCACGCTCTACGTCGCGACGCTGGCCGGCTCCCTCGTGGCGCTCGCTCGCGAAGACGGGAGGCCGCGGTGGACGGCGGCCCTCGGTGAACGCGTGTACTCTACACCATTGGTCGCCGACGACGGCACCGTCTACGCCGGGAGCGACGCCAAGAAGCTCACGGCGGTCGCCCCGAACGGCGCGGTCCTCTGGCGCCTCGAGGTCGACGGCGAGGCCGACTCGGGGCCGGTCCTCGCCAGAGACGGCACGATCGTGTTTGCTGCGGGCTCCTCCGTCGTCTGCGTGAGGCGCGGCGGCGACGTGGCGTGGCGCTTCGCCGCGAAGGGCAAGGTCTTCACGGCGCCGGCCCTCACTGACGACGGGCTGGTCATCGTCGGCTCCCAGGACGATCACGTCCACGCCATCGGGCCTGGCGGTTTGCTCGCGTGGTCGGTCGATCTGGGCGCCGACGTCGACGGCGCGGCCGTGATCGGCGACGACGGCGCGATCTACGTCGGCACCGACAAGGACGAGGTCGTCCGTCTCGACGCCCACGGGAAGGTCGCCTGGCGCACCAAGGTCGGGGGCTACGTCCGCGGCGTGCTCTCCCTGGCGCGCAACGGCGACGTGCTGGCCGGCACGTACGGGCCGGTCCCGCGCCTCGTCCGGGTCACGCCCGACGGCACGATTCGTGGAGCATTTGCCATCAAAGGCACGGGCGCGCGCGAATTCGGCATCCACGGAGGTCCCCTGGAGGACGCGGACGGGACGCTATTCTTCGGCGCCCAGGACGACGCGGCCTACGCGATCGACACCGAAGGCGCCGTACGGTGGCGCTTCGAGACCGGCGCGGACGTCGATGCGCCGCTCTCGATGCTCTCCGACGGCAGCTTGGTGGTCGCATCCGAAGACGGGACGATCACGATGCTTTTGCCGTGAGCGACTCGGGACGAGTATCCTCTCAAGTCGCGCAATGCTTGCGATCCCGCCCTCCAAGGACACGGACGCCGAGGATGTGGCCTGGGGTCTCCAGACCGCCGAGGCCTTGTGGAAGCGTGGCGAACGCATCGACGCCATCGTCTGGCTGCGGCGCGCCGCGCAAGCGGCCGGCGAAGCGGCCGACGACGATCGCGCCCTGGAGCTCGCGCGTGCGGCCGCGGAGCTGAGCGACTGGATGGCGACGCAGCCGACCGGGGCGACCGTTCCGCCGCCGGTGCTGACGAACCAGCCGCCCCCCGGCTACGACCCGCACGCCGTCTCCACGTTCGTGCCCTTCGGCGACGAAGAGCGAACGGGCCAGGCCGCGGCGCTTCCCAACAACTCGCCGACGTACATCCCGCAGGCGCTGACCTACGTGCCGCGTGGAGGGCCGCCTTCGAACGCGCCGGACGGCGGGCCGGTGTCGATCGACGTCGATCTCGGAGGCGCAGAGGTAGCGCGCGGAGAGCTTCCCGCGATCGGGGCCTCCGAGGCAGCAAGCGCTGCGCCGCCCATCGGTCACGCGCCGTCGTCGCCGACCATGCAGACCGCGGCGCC
>JAYTOQ010000311.1:0-6414 GCA_043747665.1 Polyangiaceae bacterium
CGCCGCCGCTCACAAGCCGGCCACCAAGGCGCCCGCGACCGGCGGCACCGCGACGCCCGCCAACCCGGCGGACGATCTCCCCGCGGCGCCGGCACCGACCCCGGCACCGACCGCAGGCGCAGAGATCGGCAGCGAGTCGTGGGCTGACGGCAAGCAGCTCGCCGCGAGCGTGACCATCAAGGCGGGCGCCACCGTCGACATCGCGCCCGGCGCGACGGTCACCGCCGCGAGCGGCGTGTCGATCACCGTCAAGGGCACGCTCAGCGTGAAGGCCTCGGCGAACCACGCCAAGCTCGACGGCATGAACTGGAAGGGCATCATCGTCGCGAGCGGCGGCACGCTGAACGTCGACGGCCTCGACATCTCCAACGCCGAGGTCGGCGCCTGGACGCAGACCGGCAACCTCGACGCAACGATGTTGAACTCGTCGATCTCGAACGCGGCGACGCCCTTCAAGATGGAGCCGGGCAGCAAGCTCACGTTCACGAAGTCGAAGGTCCTCAAGGCCACCGGCCAGAGCCAGATCGCCGGCACCTTCGTCGCGTCGTACATGGCCTACGACAAGGGCGCGTCGGAGGGCCTCGAGCTGAACGACGCGGCGGGCTCGATGACCATCTCCGACTCCACGCTCACCGGGCTCGGCGGCGGCGACTACGTGGTGTCGCGCACCGGCGCGCTCGTGAAGGTCGAATATACGACCATCACCGGAGCGCATTGCGGCCTCCACTTCAACGCGGTCGACAAGTTCATCATCGACCACGTGTCCGATGACCAGAACTCGTACGGCGCGATGCTGTACGGCTCCGGCGCCGGCCCGAACCAGATCGTGTCGTCCAACGTCCGAAGCATGACCAAGGACCTCGATTTCTCGGGTACCAACGGCGCGACGACCATCGACAAGTCGTTCACGGGCGGCAAGAACACGCTCGCCGCGAACGCAACGGTCACGAACGCCGCGACCGCGCCCATCGCCAACGCGAAGCCGCGCTGAGCTTTCTCTACGGTCGCTACGATGGCCGCGTCGCGTCCTCGCGCGCACGCTGCAAGCTCACGGCGAGCCCCTCGCAGGTCGCTACCTCATCGAGATACGCGTCGTCGAGCCGCTCCGCGCCCAGCCGAAGGACCGCGACGACGTCACGCCACTGCCGGTCCGACACGCCGCCGCCAAGCGCATGCCAGCGCAGCTTCTGGAGGATCACGTCTTCGGGACCGAGAATCGGAAGCTGCAGGCCCTCGAAAATCTCGAGCACGACCCGCCGGTCGAGTTGCCCCGTTCCCAGCGGGCCGGCGGGCGGTATGAAGACATCGATCTTGATGAAGCCGCGGGTGTCGATGATGTTGAAGCTCGAACGACGACGCGCGGCGTCGGCTGCGACTTCGGCATCGGCGTAGAAATCCGCGCCGAGAAGGGTGACGAGCTCGCGCGCCTCCGTCTCGGACAGGACGGCGATGACGTCGACATCGTTCGTCGAGCGCGGCTCACCGTGGGCCGAGCTGGCCACCGAGCCCCCGATCGCCCATCTCACTGCGAGGCGCTGGAAGGCGTCAGATATGGCGCGCAGAGCTCCCGCCAGCTCTTGCGGATCAGTCATGAGGCCAGTCGAAGGCGGCGCGCATCAGCGCGGGGTCCGTCATGCGCGCAGCGAGGCGCAGGCGGCAGCGTCGTTCGTCCTCGTCAGGGTGGGTTCGTCGAATCTGCGCCAGCGCTATCGCGTGGGTCATGATGGTGAGCGATATGGCACGATTCACGCGCTCGACAGGCGTCATCCGCCGGAGCCCATCGTCGACGTACCGCCACGCCTCTTCACTGGTGTCGAGCGGTCGCATGACATCGGGAAAGTAGCACACGAGGACGTACCCGCTTCGGCGACGCGCGGGCGCAGGCGCCTCAGGGCGGCTCGAGAGCCAGGGCCTCGTAGAGGATGTCGAGGCGCTCCTTCAGCTCGTCGTTGCCGGGGTCGTGCTGGTACGCGCTGATGATCTGGATGCGCGCCTCTTCCAGCTGACCGTTGGAGAGGAAGCGGTCGGCCTTGGCGGCGAACTGCTTCGCCTTGGGGTTGCGCGCGATCATGTAGAGCGTCCGCTGCTCGAAAGTCGGCTTGGCCTGCACCGCGTGCTCGTCGAACCTCGCGCCCGCGTTGGCCTGCGGAGCACCGCCGCCCTCGCCACCGCCCATCGCCTTGCGCAGCTCGGCGTCGTAGCGCGTACGCAGTGCCGGGCGGCGCAGCGCGCTGTACGCCTCGACGAGGCGCTTGAAGACCGCGGTCGCCGCCTGGCCGACCTCGACGGGCTCATCGACGAAGCGATCGGGATGACAGCGCAGCGAGAGATCGTGGAATGCCTTCTGGACCTCGGCCTGCGACGCGTTGAACGGCACCCGGAGGATGTCGTAATAATGCATCGTCTCGAGGGACTCGGCCCACACCACGAACGTCGACGGTGCAGCCATCAAGCCACCGCGTGACGGGCCTGGCGCGCTGCCATCGCGTCGACCTCGGCTGCGTCGGTCGAGGCACCGAGGAGGCGCATGGTGGCCTTCGTCTCGCGATCGGTGTCCTTGTCCTTCGCGCGCACGTTGAGGATGCCGTCGGCGTCGAGCTCGAAGGTCACGAGGATCTTCACCTCGCCGCGGCGGCCGGGCTTCAGCCCCGACAGCTCGAGCTCGCCAAGGCGCGTGTTCTCTGCGAACTTGCTCGACTCGCCCTGCGCGACGCGGATGAAGACCACGGTCTGGTTGTCCGACGCAGTCAGGAACGTTCGCGTCTTCTCGCACGGCACCGGCGAGTTGGCGGCGATGAGGACGTCGGAATATCCGCCGACCGTCTCGATGCGAAGGCTCATCGGCGTGACGTCGATGAGGAGCGGCGCATTGTCCGACGTCTCGATGGCGCTGCCGCGCGCGAACGCGGCCTGCGAGATGGGCGGCGGAACGGGCGGCGCATCGAACGACGGGAAGAAGTCACCGCCCGCGACGATGGCGCCGAGATGCGCGCTGGGCGGCTCGCGGGAGATGCGCGGACCGGGGCCTGAATCGAGGTGGAGATCCGGCGGCGCATTGGAGCGCCGCGCGGGCATCGGCCCTGCCGTCGGCGGCTCGCTGTGCGCGGGCCGTACCGGGGTCCCTTCGATGGACCTTCCGCCGGCACGTGGAGCCGGCGGCGGAGGCTTGCGACCAACGGTGTTTGCGCCCTGCGGCGGGTCATGTTGCGGTGCAGCATTGCCCCGGCTGCCGGAGGGCTGGAACGGCAAGAGCTCCGGGACATCGTTCGGATCGGGCGGCACCGGCGGCGGCGAGAACGTGATCACCGCCGCCGCCTTGGAGAACGCGATGTATGTGGGCACGCCCTCCTGCGGGGACGGCGCCATGCCCGCCGGCACGTTGGGCGCGCGCGGGACATCGACCTGATGCGGGTTCGGGTTCGCGTGGGGAGGCGACGACGCCAGCTTGTCGCCGCTGGCGTCTGCCGTCTTCGCCTTGGCGAGCTGGTCGTGCGCAGACTTTCGCTTCGCGACCACCTTCGAACGATTGAGCGCGTGTGCCTGGATGGCCGCGCCCAGCGCGACCACCTCGTCGGGATTGACCTTGAGGTGAGGCGACTGCCCGAAGAGCTGCTCCACCATGCGCGCCGCGAGCGGCATGCGCGTGGAGCCGCCGACGAGTATCACCCGATCGAAGTCCTTCGGATGCAAGCCGATGATCTCGATTGACTGCTTGGCGACCGACATCGTGCGTTCGATGAGCGGTAGCGCGATCCGATCCAGCGCCTGGCGCGTGACAGTCATCGTCATGGTCATCGGGATGCCGCTTTCGGTGTACCCGATGCCGCTGATCTCCTGATCGATGGCACTCTGCGTGGAGAGCTTCTTCTTGACCTCCTCGGCGATGAAGCGGAAACGCGCGAACGCGACCGGGTTCGTGCGCGGGTCGACGTTGAACCGCTTGATGACCTCGAGCGAGATGTACTCGGCAAGCAGGCGATCGATGTCGTCGCCGCCGAGCGCGGTATCACCTGCGGTGGCGAGGACCTCGAAGACGTTGCCGGTGAGGTCGAGCAGCGTGACGTCGAACGTTCCGCCGCCGAGATCGTAGACCGCGATTTTCTCGGCCTTGGCGATCGACTGTCCGTAGGCGAGCGCGGCGGCAGTCGGCTCGTTGAGGATGCGAAGCACCTCGAGACCGGCGAGCTTGCCGGCGATCTTCGTCGAGGCACGCTGGAGGTCGTTGAAGTTCGCGGGGACGGTGATGACGGCGCGTTCCACCGGGCCGCCGAGGGCGTGCTCGGCGATGGCCTTGGCTCGGCGGAGCACGAACGCGCTGATCTCCGGGAGCGCGTAGGCGACGTCGCGCGCGAGCACCATGGTGGTGTTCTTCGCGCCCTCGGTGAACTGGAACGGGAAGCGGCCGCGCGCCGCCTTGACCTCGTCGGAGTCGAAGGGCCGGCCGATGAGCGGCTTCACCGAGAAGATGGTGTTCTCGGGATCGATCAGGCGCCGCTCGCGTGCCGAGTCGCCCACGAGCACGGTACCCGACGGATGGAAGGACACCACCGACGGCAGCAGCCGTCGCTTCTGCTCGTCTTCGAGGGTGATGGCGACACCGTCCACCACCGCGGCGACGACCGTGTTCGTCGTGCCGAGATCGATACCGATTGCGTGGCTCATGCGTGCGTAGACGTCCGGGGGAACCTGGACGCCTTCGATGGTACCACCCGTATTTCCGGAGGTTCGCGGTTTTCACCCCGTGGCGCGGATGTGCGCTGCGCGGAGCTGGGCGTCGACGCCGGCTGCGACACGGCGGCCGTCGGCGATGGCCCAGACCACGAGGGACTGCCCACGCGATGCATCACCCGCAGCGAAGACCCGCGGGACGCTGGTGGCGCCCGAGGCGTCGGTCACCACGTTTCCGCGGCCGTCGACCGCGAGGCCGAGCTCGGCCACGAGACCGGTGCGCTCGGAGCCGGTGAAGCCCATCGCGAGGAGTGCAAGGTCGCACGGGATGTCGAAGTCGGTGCCGGGGACCTCGCGGATGGCGCCGGCCACCAGCTCGGCCCGCGCCGCGGCGATCTTGGCGATGCGCTTCCCTGAGGCGTCGGGGACGAACGCCTTGGTCACGACCGAGAAGTCGCGCGCGCATCCTTCTTCCTGGGAGGACGACGTGCGCAGCACGAGCGGCCACGCGGGCCACGGGTTCTCCGGCATGCGTACCAGCGGCGGCTTCGGCATCAGCTCGAGCTGCGAGACGCTCTTCGCGCCCTGACGGTTCGAGGTGCCCACGCAGTCGGAGCCCGTGTCACCTCCGCCAATGACGACGACGTGCTTGCCGGTCGCGAGCATCGCGTCGGCCACGGCATCGCCGGCGACGCGGCGGTTCTGCTGGACGAGGAAGCTCATCGCGTACGTGACGCCCTCGAGCTCGCGGCCCGTCACCACCAGATCGCGCGGCACACGGGAGCCCGTGCAGAGCACGACCGCGTCGAAGCGCGCGAGGAGCTCCGCGCCAGAGGCCTCGCCACCGACGTCGACGCTCGTCTCGAAGACGCAGCCCTCGGCGCGCATCTGCTCGATGCGGAGATCGAGGAGATTCTTCTCCATCTTGAAGTCGGGGATCCCGTATCGAAGGAGACCGCCCAGGCGGTCGTCGCGCTCGTAGACGACGACGTCGTGCCCCGCGCGTGCGAGTTGTTGCGCTGCAGCAAGACCTGCGGGACCGGAGCCGATCACCGCCACCTTCCTGCCGCTGCGCAGCGGAGCGAGGACCGGCGCGAGACCGCCGCCGAGGCCTTCCTCGATCGCAGCGCGCGCGATGGTGCGCTCGACGTCCTTGATGGTGACCGGCGCATCGTCGATGTTGAGCACGCACGACGCTTCGCACGGGGCCGGGCAGATGCGGCCGGTCACCTCGGGGAAGTTGTTCGTCGAGTGGAGAACGCGAACGGCGTCGGCCATGCGCCCGCGATGGACGAGGTCGTTGAACTCCGGGATGACGTTGCCGAGCGGACAGCCTTGGTGACAGAACGGGATGCCGCAATCCATGCAGCGCGAGGCCTGCGCGCGGACGTCGCTCTCCGAAGGCTCCACGGTGAACTCGCGGTAGTGCTCGAGGCGCTCCGCGGCCGGGCGCTCCTTGGTCTTGGCGCGTGCGATCTTCAGGAACCCGCGGGGATCAGCCATCGTCAGCCTCCCTTCACGAGCTTGAGGCGGCGCTGCGAGTCGGAGGCGGGCACAGCGACGGGGGCGGTGGCGGCAGCGGCGGCGGTGCGCTGCTGCTCGAGGACACGCTTGTACTCGGTGGGGATGACCTTCTTGAAGAGCGCGCGGACCTCGCTCCAGCGCGCGAGGACGTCGGTGCCCCGGACGCTTCCGGTGCGCGCGACGTGCTCCTCGACGAGCGCCTGGATGCGCGCCTCGTCGTCG
>JAYTOQ010000312.1:0-3210 GCA_043747665.1 Polyangiaceae bacterium
GCGCTCCCGTCCCGGCATCGCCGTTCGCCGGCGCGGTGCCTGCCGCCGGCGCGGGCGGGGGCGTCGACGGCGGCGCTGACGATGCGTTCGCGTCGCCGCCAGCCCCCGAAGCGCCGGCGCTGGCGGCCTCGGGCGAACGCGACGAGGACGCCGAACGACCACGCTGGAGCGTCGCGCCCTCCGGGCCCCCCGAGCATGCGGTGAGCAGAAGCGCGGTCGCGACGACGAGGATCGGGCTGAAGAAAACGCGCATGTTTTTCACTTCTTCAGCAAGCGTCGTACCGGGTCCCTCCCTGGCGACGAAGCGGCGAAAGGCCTGTTTTAGCCGCCATCGGTGTGCCGGACTACATCATCGCCGGTCCGGGCGCTCACCACGGCTTCTGCGCGCTCGATCCAGGCGACGCCCGCGTGCAGAAACTCTGCGACTGCGTCGTCGTGGCCGGCTCGAAGAGGCATGAAGACCACTTCGCTCCTGTTCCCGGTGCTCCTCGCGGCCGCCGTCTCGATCCCGTCCGTCGCATGTCTGCCGGGCGCGAGCCTCGACAAGGGCAAGCTCGTGTCGACCGCCTCCTTCGATCACAGCTGCCCCAAGGAGAAGATCGACCTGATCACCGAGGACGACCACGGCATCGACGGCACCGGCAACTACCTCCTCAAGGTGTGCGGCTCCGACAAGCGGTACAAGCGCGCCGGGACGCTCTATTACGACGCCGACAAGGGCAGCCCGATCCCCGGCGCGAAGTAGGCTCACGCGCAGGGTCTTGCCCTCGCATCGCCGTCCCGCTCCGATGGTGCTATACCTACCGGGATGAGCGGAACTCGAAAGCTTGCGAAGTTCGAGTCGAACCGGCCGGCGGCGTTCGAGAGCGGCACGCGCAGGCTCGAGAACCTCGAGGCTCCGCCGCAGGCAGGGCTCGTGCTCCGGACGCCGATCGCCCAGGTCTCTCCCGCGGTGCTCGCGGCGGCGCGACCTTCGCTCGTTCCCGAGGCCGCCGTGATCATCGCCCCGGAATCCGGGCCCGCTCCGGAGGCCGAGCCGGAGGCGCCCCGCTCGACCCGCGGCACCGATCGCGAGCCGATCGTGGAGCAGCTTCGCACGCGCCTCGCGCGGAAGTTCACGACGCTCGCCGATCAGGTGACCGAGAGCTTCGACGACTTCCGCATCGGAGCTGGCCGGTGGGCGGTGGAGCTCACCGCGCCCCAGGGCATGTCGACCGGCGGGGGCAAGCAGGTGCTCCAGCATCTCCGGCTGCGCCCCACGCGTGAGGGCCACGCAGTCCTGGTCGGCGGAGTCGTCAACCCCGTCAGCAGGACCGCTGAGCTCCGCGACCACCCGCACATGGACATGATCTATCGGGCGCGCTTCGGGCGCGCGCTCGAGATCACGGCCGCAGAGTGGGAGCAGTTCCTGCGCAAGGCCGAGGTGGTCCTACGGCAGGAGCGAATCGGCACCGCCCGTGTGGCGGCGCCGCGCGACGTCCGCATGCTCGCCCAGCGTGGCGCCGTGACGGAGGACGTCGCCGCGCGCCGTCGGATGGCCGCCGCGATCGCGCTCGGCGTCAGCACCGCCGCGGCGGCGATCGTGATCTGGCGGGTGGTCGTCGCGCTCTGGCCCTGAGCGCCCTCATGCTAAGACGCGGCTTGGATGAGGGCCGTCTTTCTGTCCCCCGGTTATCCGACGGAGATGACTCAATTCGTGCGCGGCCTCGCCGAGGTCGGCGTCACGGTTTACGGCGTCGGTGACACGCCGCGCGACTCGCTGCCCGCGAACGTCAAGCCGTACCTCGCGGACTACCTCACCGTCCCACGCATGCTCGACGAGCACGACGTCGCGAATCGCGTCTCGGACTGGATGCGCGGCCGCGCCGTCGATCGCGTGCTCACGAACTGGGAGCCCTGCGTTCTGCTCGCCGCGCGGCTCCGTGAGCGGTGGAGCATGCCCGGCATGTCCGTCGACACGGTGATGGCCTTTCGCGACAAGGAGCTCATGAAGACGCGCCTGCGCGCCGCCGGCCTGCGCGTGCCCCGCTCACGACGCGTGCATACTGCAGCCGAAGTCCGCGAGGTAGCCGAGGAGATCGGCTACCCGCTCATCCTGAAGCCCATCGGCGGCGCCGGCTGTGCCGACACGTACAAGGTCACGAGCGCCGCGGAGCTCGAGAAGACGCTGCCCGCCATCGGCAAGCTCACGGAGGCGAGCTGCGAGGAGTACATCGACGGCGAGGAGCTGACGTTCGACACCGTGTGCCTCCGCGGCAAGCCGGTGATCGAGAACGTCACGATGTACCTGCCGAAGCCGCTGGAGGCCGCGACGCACGAGTGGGTCAGCCCGATGGGCATCAGCATCCGCGATCTCTCGCAGCCGTGGCTCGCGGGAGGCGTCGCGCTCGGGCGCGCCGCGCTCGAAGTGCTCGGCATGGGCGACGGCTTCACGCACATGGAGTGGTTCCTGACGCCGAGCGGCGAGGCGGTCTTCGGAGAGATCGCCTGTCGTTCCGGCGGCGCCGGCCTGGTCGATCAGATCAACTACACCTGCGACGTCGATCTCTATCGCGAGTGGGCCCGCGTCTCTTGCTGGGGTCGTTTCGAAGCGAGCACGACCCGTAAATACAACGTCGGGATGATCTTCAAGCGCGCGCGAGGCTGGGGCCACATCACGCGCATCGAAGGGCTCCGCGATTGGCTGAGCGCGTGCAGCGGCTGGGTGGTGGAGGAGAACCTGTCGCGGCCCGGCACCCCGCGACGCGACTGGAAGCAGACGCAGCTGGCCGACGGCCGCCTCATCGTGCGCCATCCCGAGTGGGACCAGGTGATGCGCATGTGCACGTCGGCCGCGACCGACATCCAGATCTACGCGCAGTAGAACCGCCGCATCTTTCCTCGAGCGCGCTAGGTCTTGCGGGCGGCGGCCTCGCGGAGCTTGTCCTTCTTGCTCTTGCGCTTCCCCTTCACGCCGCCGTGAGGATCGCGGACGGGCATCGTCGGCTCGAGGACCGTCGGCTCGAAGCCCGCGATGCGTTCGCGCTCGAGGTGGAGGTGGTGGCGCCGCTCGATGAGCCGGAAGTGCGCATCGGTGTCGGCGCTGACGAAGCTGATCGCGACGCCGCTCTCGCCGGCGCGCGCGGTGCGTCCGATGCGATGCAGGTAGTCGACGGCGGACCGTGGCAGGTCGTAGTTCACGACCGCAGGGAGCTGCGCGATGTCGATGCC
>JAYTOQ010000313.1:0-1517 GCA_043747665.1 Polyangiaceae bacterium
CCACGCGTTGAGCGAGAGACACCAGCCAGTGCTGGTCGACTCGGACCCGGCGCCGAGTGACTTGAGCTGGATCGAGCGGCCGCCCGACTGACTGAACCACGGGCCGTAGGGAACCGACACGAGCGACGTCGCGCCATCGAGCAGCGAGATGCCGCCCGTGGCTCCGTTGGCGAGCACGATGCCGGCGTTGTCGGGGAGCCCGGTGCCGTACTCGTAGACGATCGCGCCGGCGGGCACCTTCGCGGAGAGCGCGCCAGCCTTGTTGCGCGAGAGAATGACGTAGGCGCCAGGAGCGATGGTGACGCCGGCGCCGATGACGTGCGTGCGACCGCCGCCGTCCTTGAGCGTGAGACCGCTCAGCGAGCGAGGGCTCGCGGCCGCGCTGTAGAGCTCGATCCACTCCGACGCGGGCTCGGGCGTGAACGTCGAGTACATGATCTCGGTGACGAGCACCTCACCCGCCGCGGGCTTCGGCACCGAAGGCGGCGGAGGCGCAGCATCGACGCCCGCCGCATCGCCGCCGAACGCCGCCTTCGCGCCGGCGTCGTCGCTCGTGTCGGTGCCGCCGCTGCCCGCATCGCCGGAGCCCGGGTGACTCCCCGGCGTCGGCACCGCGTTGCTGCCGGCATCGATGCCCGGCAGATCGGGGTTGAGGTTCGGCGTGAGATCCGCGGGCGAGCTCATGGCGCACGCCGCGCTCGACGCGACTCCACCCACGAACAGCGCGACCGTGAGGACGGCAGCGACCGGGCACGAGGAGGGGTACATCCGCCTCGGGTTATGTTGCGCACTGCGCCATCGCGCAAGCGCGGCAGCGCTTCGGGACGCCGCGGAGACTCCAAAAATGCGCGATTTCCCGGCGATTTCTCGGCGAATTGACAGCGTTGTCACAAAGAGAAGAGGCGGACGGGTGAAGGAGGGATTCGAGGGAGGCACCGACTTCAGTGCCCGCCTATCACCCCTTCACCCCTCCGCCTCTTGGCGCGCTCGATCACATCCCGCGCGGGACCTTGTCGAGATCGAGCTGCTCGAGGGCGACGCGGATGAGCGCGCTGCGATTCGCCTTCGTGATGCCGCGGACCTTCAGCTTGTCGACCAGCGCGTCGAGCTGCTCGAGGTCCTTCGTGTACATCGAGATGCAGATCACCTTGTAGTGCGTCGGCTTTGCCTTGCTGGCATCGCGCTCCGCCCTGAGGACGCGCGCGCTCTCGGGAGGCGCTTGGTAGAACGCGCCCGTGAGCACGCCCTGGACCTCGTCGCCGTCGAGCACGCGTGCTGTTCCGAGCCCTGCTCCACCATCGTCTCGCGCTGCCATCGGTTTGTTCTCCTCGATCTCAAATCTTGTTGGGTGATCCGCTCAGCCGGTCATCGCGGTGGCGTCGTCGGTCTCGAGATCGGCATCGTCGCCGAGCTCCGCGCTGTGTCCGGTGATGAGCCGGTCGACGACGCGCGCGTAGTCGACCGCGGCGTTCGAGTCGGGCGCGTACTCGAAGATGGTCTTGCCCTGGGCGGGCGCC
>JAYTOQ010000314.1:0-4600 GCA_043747665.1 Polyangiaceae bacterium
CCGGCGTCGGGACGAAGCCGTGATCGGCGCGTCGAGGTCGGGCGGCCTGCGGCGTCGCTCGCGGTGCGGATCCTGGAGCCTGCCGGCGACGCGTCGAGCGCGGCGCGAGGCACCATCTTCGTGCTGCATGGGATCCGCGACAGCAAGCTGTCAATGGCGGGCGTGGGCGAGGCGTTTCGAGGTGCAGGCTATCGGGCGGTGCTGGTCGATCTTCGAGGTCATGGCCGCTCCACGGGCGACTGGCTGTCGTTCGGCGATCGGGAAGGCCGTGATCTGAAGGAGCTCGCGGATGCGCTCGCGGTCGAGGGTGTGCTCGCCCTCCCGGTCGGGGTCTATGGCCCGTCGTATGGAGGAGCGGCGGCATTGCAGATGGCGCGTCGCGATCCGCGAGTACGGGCGGTGGTGACGGTCGCGACATACACGCGCATGCGCGACATCGTCCCGCTCTATGCCGAGCACATGGCCCCGACGTGGCTGCTGCCGACGGCGGATGTGTCAGCCGCGATGGATCGCGCGGGCGATCTCGGCGCCTTCCGTCCTGACGACGCCGACTCCGTCGCGGCCATCGCGTCGACGACGGCGCAGGTCCTGTTGATCCATGGCCGAGCCGACGCGAACATCCCGTGGCAGCAGAGCGAGTCGCTCCACGACGCCGCGAGCTCCCACAGCCGGCTCTTGCTCCTCGAAAGCCTGAACCACCGCACGATCATGAACGACGCGACCGTGATGCGCGAGAGCGTTGCCTGGTTCGACCAGCATCTGTCGCCTTGACCGCGTCGTCGACCCGCTCAGCACGGCGAATTGCTTCCTCGGCTGGACCATACCAAGGCCTCCAGATCTCGATCCGTTCCCACCACGAACCCCATGGACGTGGCTCCTCGGCGAAGGCTGGAGGACCCGCGGCGGCACGCAAGGTCGCCATCGACGCCGCCGCGGTCACTCGCGCTCAGTACGGGAGATCCTTGAACCCGTTCGGCGTCGTCTCCGGTGGCTTCGCGCCCGTCGTGGGCGACGTGACCGCGGGACGACCGCCGCCTACGCCGCCGCCGCCGCCGCCGCGAAAGAGGCGTACGTGCAGCCCCGACGAGAGCGACGCGTCGCCGGGCTTCACGATTTTCAGCTCGGGTCGAAAGCCCGCGCGCTGAACGAGAAGCTTGTGCGTCTTCGTCGGATCCGCAGCGTCGCCCTTGAACGTGACGTCGCAGGGCGTCGACGCACATAGCTCGGTCGCGTCCTCGCGGACGCTCGCGCCCGGCGGGTCCGTCGTGACCTTGAACGTGAGCGACCGGGCATCGACGGCCGCGCTGCTGGCAGCCGCCGCGGACGTCGCGCTGTTCGCGCTCGACGCCGGCGACCCCGCGCCCGGCGACCCCGCGCCCGGCGCCTCCACGCTCGCTCCGCCGGCCCCCGCCGCGAGAGGTGCCGGCGCCGCCGCCATCGACGGCGCCTGCGTCGCCGCGCTGTTCGTCGTCATGCGGAACACGCCGAGCCCGAGAAGGCCGCCCAGCAGCGCCGCGCCCAGGACGCCCACCACGATCCACGCCTTCGATCGCCGCGGCCTCGTCTCCGCGTAGGCCCCGACGCCGCTCTCGCCCGTGCCGTCCGCGCGCACCATGCCGATGGGCGCGTGCGACCCGCTCGTGCTCGTGACGCTCACGCCGTTGACGCCGCTCACCCCGAACGGGCTCCGCGCCCCAGCCGGGGGGGAATTCCCCGCGAAGCCGGGGACGCTCGAGCGAACCGGAGGCGGCATGTCGCTCGGAATCGGAACGAACGAGCCGCTCGTGTTCACCACCGCGAGCTGCCCGGTCATCGAGACGCCATGCGCGCGCTTGATCGCCTGCAGCACGGCGTCCATCGTCGTGTAGCGCTCGGCAGGATCCTTCGCGATGCAGCGCATCACGAGCTCCTCGAAGTTCGGTGAGCACACGAGGTTCGGATTCACCTCGCGCATCGGCGGCGGCGGCTCACCGACGTGCGCCATCAGGATGTTCACGCTCGTGGGGCGCTCGAACGGGACCTTCCCCGCGAGCATCTCGTACATCATGATGCCCAGCGAGTAGACGTCGGTGCGCGCATCGACATGACCGCCCTGGATCTGCTCCGGCGCCATGTACTTCGGCGAGCCCATGAAGAGCCCGGTCTGCGTGAGCTGCTCCTCGGGACGCTCCGTCAGATGCTTCACGAGCCCGAAGTCGAGGACCTTCACGTAGTCCTCGTCGTCGCCGTGCTTCGACAGGAAGATGTTCGCGGGCTTGAGATCGCGGTGAATCACGTCGTGCGTGTGCGCCTCGCGGAGCGCGCGACAGATCTGCTGCGAGATCCGCCCCACGCGATCCTCGTGCATGGTCCCCGCATCGCGGAGCGCGTGATGAAGCGTCTGCCCCTCGAGCAGCTCCATCGCCATGTAGTAGACGTCGTCGTCGGTCTTGCCGTAGTCGAAGATGGTGACCGAGTTCGGATGCGTGATGCGCGACGTGATGCTCGCCTCGCGGAAGAATCGGCGGTGGAACTCCGGATCGGCGTCGCCGTTGTAGTTGGGGTTCAGCACCTTGATGGCGCACGAGCGTCCGAGCGGGAGCTGCTCGGCGACGTAGACCTTGCCCATGCCGCCGCGCGCGATGAGGCTGACGATCCGGAACCGCTCGGCGATGACGCGACCGATCAGAGGGTCGGGGGCCCCTGCCTTCGCAGCCGTCGCAGTCGCTCCATCGGACGCCATCGGTGTCTAGTTCGGGATGCGGGGACCGGGCGGGGGCGGTCCCCACGCGGATAAAGCCGCGGGAAAATAGACCTCCCGCGGGTATGAAGTGTGCCCTGCACGGCCCATGGAGTCAACGAACCCCCGGTCCCGGAGACGCGGCGGGAATTCCGCTCACGCTGGGCTTTTCCCAGCGTTTCGCCCTGTTTTCTTGGACGAGGCTTTGGGATAGGGTGCAGGCCGCCATGCGATCCCTCCTCCCGTCTCGCGCTCCGCACGCCCTCCTCGCCCGACCCGTGTCGCGTCTGGCCCTCGCCTGCCTGGCGCTGGTCACGCTGGTCACCCTGTATGCGCGCGATGCCGCGGCGCTCGGGACCTTCAAGCTGAAGAGCAGCGAGGCCCAGGAGGTCTCGGGCGCCTGGCACATCTACGTGACCATCGAGCTGCCCAAGGCACCGCTCACCGCGCACCAGACCATGAAGTTCAACTTCACGAAGACCATGGCCTACGAGCGCGCGCTCATCGACGGCCACAACGAGCCGGTGCTGAACCGCCAGGCGCTCCAGAACCAGACGCCGAGCATCGAGAGCCTCGACGTCGACTTTGCGGACCCGAGCGGCAAGGTCTTCAAGGGTACGCGCTTCGACTTCGGCCTCACGCGCAACCGCGGCTACGAGGCCGGCGAGTACAAGGTCGAAGTGAAGACGAGCGACGGCAGCACCGTCGGCAGCACGGCCACGCTCATCCTCAAGGGCGACAACCCCGTCGTCGATCGTCGCGCCATCGCGTTCAACGCAAAGGAGTCCGGCGTGAAGAAGGTCGACGGCGTCGACGCCGGAGCGAAGGCCGCGCAGAACGACGACGCCCCCGCCTCGAACACCATGGGTGAGGTCACGCCCACCGGCACCGCGCAGCCGTTCATCGCGAAGGAAGGCCTCCAGAAGTCCCCCGAGGAAGAGATCAAGACGCGCCCCAAGGGCTGCGGCTGCTCGCTGCCCGGCGGCGTCAGTCCCGGCGGTCTCCTGTGGCTCGCGCCGCTCGCCGGCCTCGGCGCGCTCGTCCGCCGCCGTCGCACTGCCCGCGCGACCGCGCCGCGCGCGAACGCACCGCGCGCGTGACCCCCGACGAGGCGATCAAGAAGGTCGCGGCCGGAGACATCCTCCCCGTCTGGCTGGTGGTCGGCGAGGAGCGCATGCTCAAGGACGCCGTGATCTCCGCGATCACGAAGGCGGCCCTCGCCGGCGGCCTCCCCGACTTCAACCACGACAAGTTCACCGCCGGCGAGGCCGACGTCGACAAGATCATCGGGGCCACGCGGACCGTCCCGATGATGGCGAAGAAGCGCGTCGTCTACGTGCGCGGCCTCGAGCGCTGGGACACGGCGTCGGCGTCGGCGTCGAGCTCGGACGACGACGCGGGCAGCGGCAAGGCGCTCCCTCCTCTCGATCGCCTCGCCGAGTACGCGAAGGCGCCCATCGACTCGACGACGCTCATCCTCGTCGCCCAGAAGCTCGACGGCCGCCGCAAGATCGTCGCCCTCGCCAAGAAGCAGGGGTTCGTCGTGGATTGCGCGCAGATCGACGGCCGCCAGCTGCCCGGCTGGATCCGCGCGCGCGCGAAGCTGAAGGGCCACACCATCGAACAGGACGTCTGCGATCTCATCGCCGAGATTGCCGGCCCCGACCTCTCGTACCTCGACGACGTCCTCGAGCGGCTCTCGCTGTACGTCGGCAAGGAGGCTCCGATCACCGAGGAGGCCGTCGGCGTAAACGTCACGCGTGTTCGACTCGCGGACACGTGGAACCTCGTCGACGCCGCGAGCACGAAGGACCTCGGGCGCGTCCTCGCGCTCTTCGCCGACGTCTACGATCCCCGCGATCGCGGCCTGCCGCTCGTCGG
>JAYTOQ010000315.1:0-3197 GCA_043747665.1 Polyangiaceae bacterium
TAGGCGACGACGAAGCCTTCCTTCTCGGCGATCGCATCCATCTGCGTGGCGTCGGCGAAGGCGTCCGCGGTCTGCGTGCACCCGTGCAGCATCACCACGAGCGGCGTCGGGGTCGCCGCCTTGCTGGGGACGAAGACGCGGACGCTCCGGCCGCTCTGCTGCTCGACGGTGACGGTCCCCGCGAGAGCGCTCGCGGAGATCGCGACGCTTGCCGTCGCAACGGCGAGCAAGACGGCGGCCCTCATCGGCCGCCCGATCGCGTCGGCGTCTTATTTTTCGAGGGTTTCTTCACGGCCGGACGTGCTGCGCTCGCGGTGGAGGCCGACGTGGCTTGTCCGCCGGCGTGGCCGTTCATCTTCTTCGGCGGTGCTTCGACGTGGGGCTCCGATTCGATCGCTGCCGGTGCCTGCACGTCCGCGCTGGCGTCGACGCGCAGCTTCACGTCGCTGTCGCGCTTCGCCCAGAACGCGCTCATGCGCGGCCACAGCGATTTCTGCGCGCCGCGCGAGACCACCGCCCCGACGTGACCGCCGGGGAGGCTGAGCAGCTCCTTGTCGGTCGAGCCGATCTTGTCGACGAGCACCGCCGCGTTCTTCAGCGGCACGATGTTGTCGTGCTGGAACACGATGCACATGGTGGGCACGGTGATCTTCTCGAGATGCACGGGCTTGCCGGAGAGCGTGAAGGTGCCCTGGATGAGCGCGTCCTTCCGATAGAGCTCCTCGATGTAGCGCACGTAGCAGGCGCCCGGGAACGAGACGTTGTCGTTGCCCCAGGTCTCCAGGGCGCGGAAGCCCTCGGAGAACTCGTCCCACTTGTTCGCGTTGGCTGAGGGGTCCGCGCCGGGGGCGTGGGTGATGACGGGGTCGTCCTTCATGGCCTTGTCGATGACGTGGACGGCCTTCGACATCCCGAGCGTCGGGCGCAGCATCGTGAACGCGCTCTGCATCAGCTGCCACGGCACGTTGCCGAAGGCCTCGACGATGTCGCTGACCTTGAAGTCCTTGAGGCGCGTCCAGGTCTCGAGCAGCCCCACCTCGCCTTCGAAGCCCACCGGCGCTGCCAGCACCAGGAGCGACGCGATGTGCTCTTGGTGCACCGCAGCATGGATGGTGGCGAGCGTGCCGCCGAGGCAATAGCCGAGCACGTGCGTCTTGCCGCGCGGCGAGCGCTTCGCCACCTTGCGGATGGCGCGTCCCAGATAGCGATCGGCGACGTCGTCGAACGTGAGGTGGCGGTCCTCGTCGCCAGGCGTGCCCCAGTCGAGGCAGTACACGTCGTGGCCGGCCTTCACGAGATCCTCGGCGAGGCTCTTGCCGGGCAAGAGATCCATGATGTAGTGGCGGTTGATCAGCGACGGCACCAGGAGCACCGGCGTCTGGAGCTTGGGCCCGCCGGGCAGCGGGCGATACCGGAGCAGCCGCCACTTGTTCTCGCGGTGAATCACGTCGGCCGGAGTCGTCCCGACCGGAGGCTTCGGCTTCGTGAGAATCGAAGCGAGCTTGGCGAACGGCTTCACGCCTGCGCCTCTCGCTCCGTCGCGCGCGCATCGGCGGCGCGCGTATCCTCGTAGAGAGCCTCGAGCTCCGCCTTGAAGCGCTCGTTCACCTTCTTGCGACGGACCTTGAGCGACGGCGTGAGTAGCTCGTTCTCCACGGTCAGAGGCTCGGTGAGGATCACGAACTTCTTGAGCGACTCGTAGCTCGCGAGCTCCGCGTTGACCTGGTCGAAGCGCTTCTGCACGAGCGCACGGCGCGCGGCATCGCGTGCTTCGGGCGCGACGACGCCGAGGTGAGCGGCGACCGCGTCCTCGTTGAGCCACACGCCGGCGACGAGGAACTTCTTCGCCTCGCCGTAGACCACGACGTTGGCGATGAACGGGTCGTCGCGGAAGCGCAGCTCGATGTTCGCGGGCGGAACGTTCTTGCCACCGGCGGTGACCAGGATGTCCTTCTTGCGATCGATGATCTGGAGAAAGCCGTCCTCAGTGAAGCGACCGACGTCGCCGGTCATGAACCAGCCGTCCGGCGTGAAGACCGCGGCGGTGGCCTCGGCGTCCTTGTGGTAGCCCTTGAACACACTCGATCCGCGCGCGAGGATCTCGCCGTCCTCGGCGAGCTTCACCTCGACGGAGGGAACGACCTTGCCGACGGTGTCGAAGCGGAACGCATCGGGCCGGTTCAAGGTGAGCGTCGGCGAGCACTCGGTGAGGCCGTAGCCCTCGATGATGAGGACGCCGCACGAGTAGAAGAAGTCCTTCACTTCGCGCTTGAGACCGGCGCCACCGGAGAGGCAGAACTTCAGCTTGCCCCCGGTGATGGCCTTGAACTTGTCGAGGCGCGCCGCGGGCGTCGGCTCGTGCATCGCCTGGATGGAGAGCTTCTCCCAGTGCGAGGGGACGCTGAAGAACACGGTGGGCTTCACCTCGGGGAGGCGCGCGAGGCACGTCGCGGGGTCGGAGAGGTACGAGGTCCAGCCGAGCGAGTTGCCGATGCACATCTCGCCGAAGCCGAAGATGTGGCTCATCGGCAGCCAGAGGATGTCGACGCCGCCTTCGTGGAGGACTGGCGCGTTGCACTTGAGCCAGTCGAGCCCGTTGACCGCGACGTTGCGGTGCGTGAGCGGAACGCCCTTCGGGTTGCCGGAGGTGCCGCTCGTGTAGAGCATCACGCTGTTCTGATCGAGTGAGATGCCGTTCATGGTGCGCTCGAAGGCGAGGGGGTCCTCGCGATCGCGCGCGGCGCCGAGGGCGCGGGCACGGCCGATCGAGATGAGCTTGCGCTCCACTTCCTCGAAGGCCGGCACGGCGACGCCCTTGCTGCGAAGCGACTCGTGGACGCGCGACGCGTCGAGCGCGTCGTCGAGCAGCACGATGCGCTCGACCTGCGCGAGCGCGCTCCACGACGTGAGCAACTTCCCGAGCAGCGCGGGGGTGTCGACGAAGACCACCTTCGCATCGCTGTGCGACGCGACGTAAGCGACCTGCTCCGCGGTCGATGCGGGGTAGATCGGGACCATCACGCCGCCTGCTGCCTGGATCGCCAGCGCAGCGCTCGCCCACTCGACCCGATTCGGCGCGTAGATCGCGCCGCGGTCGCCGCCCTTGAGGACGCTGCCGAGAAAGAGCGCGAGCTCGCGGATCTCCTGGGCGAACGTGCCCCACGTCACGGCGCGCCATTCGCCAGGCCCACGCGTGG
>JAYTOQ010000316.1:0-5030 GCA_043747665.1 Polyangiaceae bacterium
CACGGGAGTGTTCACCGACGGCCCGATCTGGAGCGCGAAAGAAGGCGTCCTCTTTTTCACGACTCCGCTCGGCGAGGGTGGGCTCTACCGCGTGAAGCCGGACGGCTCCGCGATGAAGGTCCGCGACGGCGTCAAGGCGATGGGGGACATCCCGATCGGCAACACCATCGACAAGGCGGGCAACCTCCTTACCATCGAGTCGAAGAAGATCGTGCGCTCCGGCGTCGCCGGCGACGCAGGTGCGCCCACGCCGGTCTCAACCGGCTACGTCAACCCCGAGGCCGGCACCTCGCCGTTCGACACGCTCAACGACGCCGTCGTCTCCGCCACGGGGACCATCTACGCGACCGACCCCGGGTACTACGAGACGCCGATCTCCAACCGCATCTACCGCATCGCGCCCGACGGCAAGGCCACCGTCGTCGAGGCGTTCGACGACGTCCCGCGCCCGAACGGCATCGCGCTCACGCCCGACGGCAAGTTCCTCTACGTCGGCTTCACGTCACCGATCCAGGGCACGCCGCCGTTCGTCCGCAAGTACCTCGTCAACGCGGACGGCACGCTCGGCGAGCACTCGAAGTTCCTCGACCTCGATACCGGCTCGGAGCCGGACGGCATCGAGGTCGATCAGGCGGGCAACGTCTTCATCGCGACGAAGGCCGGCATCGCGGTCTTCAAGAGTGACGCAAGCAAGATCGGCGTCGTCGCGGTGCCCGAGCAGCCCACGGGCATGGCGTTCGCGGGCGCGGATCTCAAGACGCTCTACGTGACGACCGGCGGCACGAAGATCTGGGAGCTCCACCTCAACGTGCCCGGCATCGTGCAGTGATGCGCAGCCGATTGTCGCACTAGACAGAGGCTGCAGGAGCAGCGCGAATCGGAGCCCGCGGAGCGACGCCCAACAACGGCACGCTTCCGCGGGCTTCCGCGTTTTGTCCGCGCGTGCGAGCGCTGTCGTGGCGTGTCGATCTGTTGAACACGCGCGCTACCGTGACCTCGCGGTCATGAGGAAATTCGCCACGCGCACCCCATCGGGCGTGACTTATTGCTCAATCGACACCCATTTTTCCGATGCTAACCTCAGCTCATATGAAGCGCCGAATCCTGCCCTTTGCATTGATCCTTGGTTCTCTAGCCGCGGTCTACGCGTGCTCGTCGAGCGACAACGCTACGAAGAGCGGTGGCACCACCAACCCTGAAGGAGGCCCCACATCGGAGGGTGGCCCCGGCAACTCGGAAGGCGGTCCGATCGATCCGGACTCCAGCACCAACCCCGACGCGCCCGTCACGCCGACGACCGATCCGCTCCAGGGCACGGCCGCGCCGAAGCAGGTCGCCGACGCCCTCGGTTACGCTGACGGTCCGCAGTGGTGGCAAGACACGCTCTACGTGTCGCGTCCGATCGACATGCCTCCTGTCCTGTTGAAGGTTGACCTCTCGAACGGCTCGGTCAGCGAAATCACGGCGCGTACCGGTCAGAGCATCAACGGTAGCTCCGTCGACAAGTCCAACTTCCTGATCAGCGCTGTGTATTTGACTGGCGTGGTGCGCGCGGCGCCGGACGGCGGCGCCGTCACGACCATCGCCTCCACGTACAACGACGGAGACGGCGGGCTCGCTGTTGCCTTCGATAACGCGAACGATCTCGTTCAGCACACCGCAAGCGGCACCATCTTCGTCACCGACCCCGGCTTCGGTCACCAGAAGACGGCCGGCACCAACCACCTCGTCCGCATTCTCAGCGACGGCGGTGCCTTCCTGGCCGAAGAGTTCACGGACAACGCGGCGCCCAACGGCATCGCGCTCTCGAAGGATGGCTCCACGCTGTACGTCAGCGTTTCGACGCCGATCCTCGGGACCAAGCCGTACATCAAGAAGTACACGGTCAGCACGGCCGGCGTGCTGGGCGCCGGGACGAAATTCGCAGAGCTCCCGCACCCGACCTCCGCGGGCGCTACGAACGACGAGCCCGACGGCCTCGCCATCGACGACAACGGCAACGTCTACGTCGCGTGGCGTGGCGGCATCAACGTGTACAAGGCGGACGGCACGCGTTACGGCGCGGAGCCCTCGATCGCCCTCACGACGCCCAACCAGCCGACGAACCTCACGTTCGGCCGCGCTGATCGCAAGAGCCTCTTCGTCACCACGTCGTCCGGCAAGATTTTCGAAGCCGTCCTGAACGTCCCGGGTGTCCTGCAGTAAGCCGCGGCCGACTTCACCACCCCAAGACGGGCGCGTTTCTCAACCGAGAAGCGCGCCCGTTTTCGTTTGTCGATGCGCCCGGGCGGTCGGCGCGCGCGCGCGCGAATATTACGGTAATCCGCTACGCCACTCACATCGCTATGGCGGCGCAACGTCAATCCATTACTGCCGGTCTCGATGAGCACTATGTCAGCCTCGCGCATCGCCCTCGGTCTTTGCGCCTTCGCATCGAGCGTCACGTTCGTCGGGACGGCCTGCGTCGGCTCTGACGCGTCGCCGGTGGTCGTCGTTTCGGGCGACGGCGCGGCGAGTGAGATGCCGAGCGGACCGGACGCCGGGGGTGATGAGCGGCTTCCCGCCGTCGGCGGCCCCGGCACGGGAGGAGACGGCGGTGGTGCCGTCGACGCCACCGTCGCCGTCGACGCGGCGGGTCCATGGACGCCGGCGCGGATCGCCGGTCTGGCTCTGTGGCTCGACGGCGATACCGCGGTCGCCGACGTGAACGGCCGCGTCGCCACGTGGACCGACAAATCGGGAGCTGGCAACGACGCAACGACGGTGACGGACGTGCAGAAACCGGTGCTGCTCACCGGAGCGGGCGGGCTCAACGGCCATCACGCGCTTCATTTCGACGGCACAGCCAAGTTCATGACCATCACCGACAAGGCGTCGCTGCGGTGGACCCAGAGCTTCGTCATCGAGGCCGTGTTCCGTCGGATCGAGGCGCCAGGCGCACCCATCCTTGCCAAGGTGACTGCCGCCGGCAGTCAATTCAATGGCATCGCTCTCTACATGGGAACCGTCCAGTTCAATCCGAGCACTTTCAGACCCATCGTCGAGATCAACCTCGGCGGCTTTCGCGAACAGAGCGTGCCCAATACCCCTTTCGATGAGGGAGTTGCTCATCGCGTCCGCGCCACCTGGGACGCAACGACCACGACGCTCTTTATCCAGCTCGACAAAGCCACCCCCGTGACCGACGTGCAGACCGGCGTCACGGGAACCGACGCCATTGGTCACGATCTCTTTCTCGGCCGCAACATCGACGGCACCCAGCACGTCAAAGCCGACATCGCCGAGGTCGTCGCCATCGCCGCTGCGACCATCGACCCCGCCGACATCGTGATGCTGCAGTCGTATTTCGACGCGAAGTACGGCCTTTGAGCGCGCCGTCGAGGCCCGCCGCTCAATGCGCGGTGACGAAGCTCCACACGGCCTGCGGGGCGCTCGTCCAGATCTGGTGGCCGAGGCCCGGGACCTCGCAGTAGATCTCGGGGAGACCCGCCATGCAGCCCGCGTACGTCACGCACGGCATGGGCGCGGTCCCGGATGACGTCGTCTGGCAGCCGTTGACGCGTTGCCAGTAGTCGCGCGCCTTCTGCGCTTCGGGGACGTCGTCGTTGCCGCCGATGATCTGCATCGCAGGGATCGCGGGACCGGGGCACACCAGGTTGCCGTCGCTGTTGTACTTCGTGGCGAGGCCGACCACGCCGAACGGGCCGCCGCCGCTGTGCGCGACCACGCCGGCAAGATGCGTCTTGCCGAGGCACGCATACTGGTCGACGAAGTAAGCGCCCTTCGAGAAGCCGACCGCGAAGACATGGCTCGCTTCGGCGCAGTGCGTCTTCACGAGGTCGGCCGCAAGGTCGTCGATGAAGGTGACGTCCTTGGTCACGCCGGCCGCGCCGTCGATCTGCCACGTGTTGCCTTCCCCGTCGGGATACACGAGCACGGCGCCGCCCGCCGATGCGGCCTCGAGGCCGAACGCGCCGCGGATGTTCGCGCCCGTGCCGCCGTCGCCGTGGAAGACGAAGACCAGCGGGAACGACTTGTGGCCGTCGTACGTGCTTGGGAGAAAGAGCTGGTACGTGCGCTTCGAGCCGCCCGACATGATGCTCTGGGTCGAGAGGCCGGGCACCGCGCCGGCGACACCGCACGTCGCGCCAGGATCGGGCGGCACGCCCGTGTCGTCGCCGGGCATGCCGGTGCCGCCGTCATCGGTTGCTCCGCCACCACCGTCCGAGGTCGGAGCCGTGACGGGGCTCGACTTGTCATCGCTGCACGCAGCGACGACCAGCATGACCGCGCCGGCAACGCCGAGCGCACGTGCGCCACGTGCGCCACGTTGAAAAAGCCGCCGCGAAGGCATGCCGCGCTTACTCGACGACGACGATGTCGCCGGCTTGCAGCGTGAAGGCGATGCTCTTCGGATCCTGCGAGCGGAGATCGGTGTAGCGGAAGCGAACGCGCTGCGGGAGCGACTTCCGCACCACGAAGACCTTGTCGCTGTCGGCGTAGTCGTTGAGGCCGCCAGCGGCCGCGAGTGCCGTGAGGACGTTGGCGCCTGGCTCCATCGGGAAGATGCCGGAGTTGCGGACCTCGCCCACGACGGAGACCTTGAGCTCAGTGCCGGCCTCGAAGGTCACGATGACCGAGGGCACCTTCACGATGTCCTTCAAGCGGTCCTGGATCTCCGCCGCGAGCTGCGCCGGGCGCTTACCGCGCGCGACGATCTCGCCGATGACCGGGATCGAAATGCGGCCGTCGTTGCGGACGCGCTCCTTCGTCGAGAGCGGCTCCTGGTTGAAGACGCGGACGTTCAGCGTATCGCCGTCGGCGATGAGGACGTCGCCGCCGCCCGCGGCCGAAGCCGGGAGGCTGTCGGCCCAGACGTAGGGTCCGGTCGCGCCGCACGCGGCCAACGTGACGACAGCGAGGGAGATGCCGGCAGCAATTGCGGCGGTCTGTGCAGTGTGCATGAAACGACCGAGATTCATATCGAAGCCATCATACACGGTTCACGGGCGGGGGGGGCGGGCCGGCCC
>JAYTOQ010000317.1:0-2575 GCA_043747665.1 Polyangiaceae bacterium
CGTCTCGAATACACCGTCGATCGCGGTCCCTTCACGGTGCGCGTCGAGAACGCGACGCTGGTCGTCGAGGCGAACCTCCAGGGCCGCGCCCAGGCGTGCGCGAAGGGCCGCTGCTACGCGGGCTGCGCGCCGCAGGCCCGGGTCACCGCGAAGGTGCCCTTGCATCTCGGTGCAGACTACAAGATTCGCTCCTCGGAGGTTCGGATCGACGTGACGCAGGGCTGCGAGGTGAAGACGCTCGGCGGTCTCCTCACCGTCGACGTCACGCCAATTCTGCGCGGTGCGCTCGCGCAGCAGTCGCGGTCGGTGCAGGCGTCGATCGATCGCGAGCTGCCGGATCTCGGCCCGGAGGCGGCGCGCCTGTGGAGTGAGCTCGGCAAGACGCGGCCGCTTCCGCTCGGCATGTGCGTCGCTCTCTACCCCGAGGAGATCACGCAAGGACCCGCCAGCGGGACCCAGGAGCTCGCGCGCCTGCGCTTCGGATTGCTCGCGCGGCCCGAGGTGCGGGTCCGATGCGTCCCTCCCACCGGCGCCGCCGCGGCCCCTGCCGCGACGTCGAGCACCGGAAGGCTCCCACCGCTCCGGGACGACCCTGCGCTGCCGGCCGCCGGCGACGTCCACCTCGGTATCGTGCTTGCCGCGGATGCCGCCCCGCAGGCCATTGAGCGCGCCGCCGACGTCATCGACCTCGGCGGTCGTCGAGCACGCGTCGCGAAGGCGAGCGGCGACCTCGCGAGGGGGCTCGTCGTCGAGCTTGCTGGTGAGGTCTGCGGCGAGGTCGGCACGACCGCGGCCGGGCTCGTTTGGGCCGATGGGCAGTCGCTCCATCTCGCGCGCGCGACGGTGCTGCCCGAGGACGCCGCGCGACTCGAGGCGGCCCAGATCGACGGCGCACGCATCGCTGCCGCCGTCGAGCGCGCGCCGATCGCGCTGCCCATCGCCGTGAGCGCGCTCTCGTCCACGCTGCCCGAGCTCGCGCGTGCAATGTCCGACGATCAGGTGACGGTGACCGCGACGGTCGACAGCGCGCAGCCAGAAGCGGCAGGCGTGCGCGGCGTGGAGCTGGTCGCGACCGCGCTCCTGCGAGGTGCCGTCACGCTGCGCGCGAAGTAGCCGCGCGGCGCGCGCCGGGCAGTTGATAGACTCAGCGCGTGTACCACCCCGAAGGCCCCACGTTCGTCGAGCTCATGCGGCAAGCGCTTGCGTCCACGGAGCGCGGATACGATCTCATCGCCCCGAAGTTCGACTACACGCCGTTCCGCACGCCCGACCCGGTCCTCGAGGCGATGGCCCGCGCCATCGAGCGCGACACCCCCGCAGGACGCCCCGTTCGCGCCGCTCTCGATGTCTGCTGTGGCACCGGCGCGGCGATGACCCACTTGCGTGCACTATGCACGGAGCGCGTGGTAGGGCTGGATTTCAGCCAGGGCATGCTCGACGAGGCCCGCCGCCGGGTGAACGCGGCGCACGGCGCTGCCGCCGTCGAGCTGGTCCGCGGCGACGCGCTGGCCTTGCCGTTCGACTCGGAGTTCGACGTCGTCACGTGCGTCGGCGCCTTCGGGCACATCGTCCTCGTGGACGAGGACCGCTTGGTCGGCGGCATCGCGCGCGCGCTCCGCCCCGGCGGTCGCTTCGTCTTCGCGACCACCGAGATGCCGCCGCTCACGTCGCCGACGTGGTGGATGCTCCGCACCTTCAACGCCGTCATGCGCGTCCGCAACGCGCTGCTGCATCCGCAGTTCATCATGTACTACTTGACCTTCCTCTGGCCGAAGGTCCGGACGCGTCTCGAGCGCCATGGCTTCAGAGTCGAAGCCCTCCGTGGCGCGTGCCCAAGCCCCTTCGAGCACGCCATCATCGTCATCGCCACGAAGCCCTGACCATCACTTGCCGAGCAGTGTCTTCACGCGGTCGGCGACGAGCACCAGGAGCTGCGAGCACGGCTCACACGTGCCGCCACAGCACGTCGGCCATTGTTCGCGCGGCTGATTGAGCAGCGGACGAACGCAGTCGCGGTAGTAGCTCTCGAGGCCCAGTTCGTCGCTCGCCTTCGCCAGTGCCGCGTCGAGCGCGGCTCTCGTCGTGGTCGCTTCGTCGTCCGCCGCCATCGTCTTCGAGCGTAGAACAGCTACTCGTCGCTCGCGAACACCACGCGGCCGAGCTTGGCCTCCGCGGCCGGCGCGTGGGCGCGCTCCTCCTCGAGGGCCTCCGCTTCCGCCTCGAGATCCGCGAACCGGTAGCGGACCTCGCCCTCAGGGCCGACGTCGACGTCGCCGCCGAGATCAACCACGCGCGCGGTGATCTGCTTCGACGTCGGATCGACGCCGGTGGCGACGCGATACGCGTGACGCAGCGCCTCGTCGGGCACGGGCTCCTTCTTGGGAGCACGCGTGAGCACCTCGCGCAGGATGTTGAGCCGCGCGTTTTCCTCGGCGACCTTCTTCTCCTGCCGCATGCGGACGAGCGCGCGCACCATCGGCAGCGTGAAGAGCGCCACCGAGAACACGAGCGGCACGATGCCGAGCGCGATCGGAACGCCGTCGTACGGCAGCACCAGGGGCGGAGCGCCTCGCGG
>JAYTOQ010000318.1:0-2104 GCA_043747665.1 Polyangiaceae bacterium
GACTTCAACCGCGTCGCCGCCGAGCTCGCGCTGCCGCTGTTCTGGGCAGCCGACGCGAACAAGGACAGCACGCTCGATCCCGACGAGCTCGCCGTCTACTGGGGCCTCGTTCCCGGCGCGAAGCTCGTCGAGTACGTCGGGGCGGACGGCGCGTTCACGGAGAAAGCGAAGGACGCCATCGACTCCATCGTGAAGCGCGCCTCCCAGACGGCGCCGCCGGCCGGCCTCGATGCGAAGGAGCTCGCGCGTCGCGAGGCCGTGAAGAAGGAGCTCGCGCAGGGACGCGTCACGCTGGTCGCGACGGACCTCTCGAAGGCGACGCCCGAAGAGAAGCGCTTCGTCGGCTTCATCACGCAGGCCGCCGAGCTGATCGAAAAGCTCTACGCGAAGCAGGAAGGCACGCTCGATCTCCGCGCGAAGGTCCCCGCCGACGATCCCGCGAGCAAGTCGATGTTCTTCCGCAACCAGGGCCCCAAGTGCGAGGCGCCCCAGACGCAGAGCGATCCCGCGTGCAGCGCGATCCCGGATCCGCCGAAGGGCAAGCTCTCCGGCTTTTATCCCGCCGCGCTCCTCGAGAAGCCGAAGTTCTGCGAGGACCTCTCGAAGCTCGAGGCCGGAAAAAAGGAGAAGGTCCTCATGGATCCCTTTACCGTCGTGATCGACGACGCCGACAAGAAGGGCGCGTTCAAGGCGGTCCCGTATCACGAGGCCTTCAAGGACGACGTCACCGCGATCAGCGGTCAGCTCAAGGCCGCTGCCGAGGCGCTCGGCGCATCCGAGCCGGCGCTGAAGGCGTACCTGGTTGCGACCGCGCAGGCCTTCCTCGACGACAAGTGGTGGCCCGCCGACGAGGCGTGGGCAAAGATGGATGCGAAGAACTCGAAGTACTACCTCCGCGTCGCCGCCGACGAGGTGTACCGCGAGCCGTGCAGCACGAAGGCGCTCTATCACGTGAGCTTCGGCCTCATCAATCAGGGGTCGCTGAAGTGGCAGAGCAAGCTCGATCCGATCAAGACGGACATGGAGAAGGCGCTCGCCGATCTCGCGGGCGCTCCGTACAAGGCGCGCGAGGTCAGCTTCAAGCTGCCCGATTTCATGGACGTCGCGCTCAACGCCGGTGACTCGCGTCCGCCGTCGGGTGCCACCATCGGGCAGTCGCTGCCGAACTTCGGTCCTGTCGCCAACGAGGGGCGCGGGCGCACCGTCGCGATGACGAACTTCTACTCCGACCCCGACAGCATCGAGGCGCTCAAGGGCACGACCGAGTCGCTCTTCTGCAAGGACTCGATGGCGAAGTACACGACCGATCGCGAGCCGCAGCTCATGAGCACCGTGCTCCACGAGGCCGCGCACAACCTCGGTCCCGCGCACCAGTACAAGACCAACGGCAAGATCGATCGCGAGGTCTTCGGCGGTCCGCTCGCGAGCACGCTCGAGGAGCTGAAGGCGCAGACCGCGGCGCTCTACTTCACGGACTGGCTCGTCGACAGGAAGCAGATCACCGCCGACGACGCCGAGAAGGCACACGTTCGCGACATCGTCTGGGGCTTCGGCCACATCTCGCGAGGCATGTACGACGAGGACAAGCACCCCCGGAACTACAGCCAGCTCGCCGCCATCCAGCTCGGGTGGTTCATGCAGAACGGCGCGGTCGCCTGGAAGGCCGACGAGACCGCCGCCAACGGCAAGGACAAGGGCTGCTTCGCCGTCGCGCTCGACAAGCTCCCCGCCGCGGTGAAGTCGCTCATGACCGAGACAGCACAGATCAAGGGCAAGGGCGACAAGGCGCGCGCCGAGAAGCTCGTGAAGGACTTCGTGGACGTCAGCGGCGACAAGAAGAAGGTCCACGAGGTCATCGCCGAGCGCGTGCTGCGCTCGCCGAAGCCGAGCTTCGTCTACGCGATCAAGGTGGACTGACCGCCGGAGACCGCAGCTCCATCGTCAGACGCACGCGATCGTCGGCCCTGCCATTGCCGTGCACCACGACGACGGGCACCTTCGTGCCGGCGGGCTGCTGCTCGATGGCCCAGATCGGAGCGACGTCGGCGGTCGCCGGCTTGCCGCCCACCTCGAGGATGCGATCGCCGACCTGTACGCCCGCGCG
>JAYTOQ010000319.1:0-1718 GCA_043747665.1 Polyangiaceae bacterium
TCGCGGGTTGACGAATAGACGGAGCGGCGACAGACGCCGAGCTCACGTCTCCGCGAACACCATCTCCAGGACGTCCGCGCCCAGGCGCACGCGGTCCCCGCTCTCGCGTAGCCACGTCGACAGCCTTCGCCGCGCCGTTCGGACCGGCGATGACGAGCAGCGCTGGGTTCACGCCGGAGCTCGCCCGTTCGCAAGGCGAGCCGCCAATGCCGCGAGAGCGGCGACGCGAGCTGCCTCCACCGCGGAGCGGAGCTGCCGGAGCTGCCGCTCGTGCTCCTCTCGTACGCCCGCGAAGGCCCGCGTGCTCAGCCCGATGAGCTGCGCGTCCGTGGGCTCGGCGAGCGCGAATGAGGCGCAGCGCAGAATGGGTCTACGACCGCTGACGCGTTCTCACGCTCAGCGAGCCGGCGGCGCCGCTGGCGCAGGCGCAGGCGCAACTTGCGGAGGTGCGGGCGCCGCGGCGGGCGGCGTCGGCGCCTTCGCGCCTTCGGCGAGGAGATCCTTCAGCTTCCGCTCTCGCGTCGCCTCATCCATGCCGGTGGCGAGCTTCGTGGCGTCGATGGTCAACATCGGGATCTGACCGCCGCCGTTGTACTGCGGGAGCTTTCCGTCCCAGTGCTCGAGCGCGCGGTACTGCAGCACGGTCGGAGTCACCGAGAGACGAACGGTCTCGTTGGCTTTGGCCTCTGCGCGCGAGCGGATGATGAGCGCATCCGCGTCGCCTTGCGCCTTCTCGCGCACCGCCTCCGCGGCGCCGTGCGCCTGCGTGACCGCTTGATCGGCCTCGGCGCGCACCTGGCGGACCTTGTTCTCGCTCTGGATGGCGTTCTGCGTGGCCTCCATCGCGCGATTGATGGCGTCCGCCACATTTTGCGGCAAACGAAGCGTGCCGTTGATGGTCAGCTGATCGATGACGATGCCGTCTTTGCCGAGGATGTCGCGACACTTCGCCGTGACGTCATTGAGCATCTTCGACTTGCCTGAACCGTAGATCTCCTGCACGGGCAACTTCGACGTCACGTCGCTGAACGCCTCGCGCACGGCGTTGCGCATGTAGCCGTCGGCCAGCACCAGCATGTTGTTCTGGCGAAAGCGCCCATAGAGCTTCGGCGCCATGAGCGGCTCGATGTGGAACGAGAGTCCGATATCCGCGTTGATGTTCACGCCCTCGGTCGACGAGAACGTGATCGACTCGTCGACCGGCTTTCCCTCGTGCGGGCTCATCGTCCAGATCACGTTCTGGACGCTCGTGGGAAAGACGATGATCTGCTCGCTGATCGGGTTGTAGAACACCCAGCCAGTCACCGTGGGCATGTCCTGCACACCGCGCTCGCTGCCGGCAAGCCGAACCCTGATGCCCACGTGTCCGGCGTCCACACGCGTGAGCGTGGAGCAACCGACGAAGCTGAGGAGCATCACCACCCCGACCACCATCAGGATGGGCTTCAGGGAGCGGAGCACGTGCGGAAACTTCGGTTCGGTCATGATGGTCCTTCGTCTACTCTTCATCCGCTCTTGCGCCGGAACCCGCGTGCGCAGGCGACGGCCGCGACGGCCACGCCGACGACGACGGCGAGACCGGTCCAGAGCTTCCCGTCGCTCGCGCCGTTGAGCCAGGGCCGCAGCGCGACGATCGCCACGAATTCGATCGCGACGAGCAAGAGCGCGAGCTTTCCCTGCGAAACGCGCCTTGCGCCGAGCTCGGCTCGCAGGCGCGC
>JAYTOQ010000320.1:0-13135 GCA_043747665.1 Polyangiaceae bacterium
GCCGCCATGGCGATCGCGCCGATCAACACGGCGCGCGTCGCGAGATCAGGCCCGAGATGGACGATGGCGAGCAGCGCCACGCTGCCGATGGTGGTGCCCACACGATCGACGCCCACGTCGATGATGGTCTTCGTGGCCCGCTTCTTCGCGGTCGGCAGCGGCGTGTAGAAAAGCTCGTACGCCGATCGGTAGAGCGAGTTCCGCGTGACGGCCTCGCCGCCGCGCAGCAGGACGACGGCCGGCAGATACGGCACCACCAGCGCGACGACCGCGCACAGAGCGACCGTGATGGGCTGCGTCTTCACGGTCCCGGCGAGGCCGCGCCACTCGAGGAGCCGTCGCGAGAGCATCGTCTGTGCGAGGAAGGAGAGAACGCCCACGATCATGTTGAACAGCGCGAAGAAGCCGAGGAGCGCAGGTCCCTTGCCGTACTCGCGGCTTGCATGCGCGCTGAGCAGCCAGTCGAGGAGGGCGTTGATGATCGCGCCGGCCAGCACGAGCAGCGCCAGGTCGCGGAGGTAGGGCGTCTCGCGCACGATCTTCCAGCCGCCGCCGGCGAGCGGCTCCTGCGCCTTGCCGACAGCGGTGGCGGCGAGCTTGCCGTCGCGCGCGCGGTCGATGGTACGGACCGCGCTCCAAAGGCCGAAGGCGTTGATGCCCGCGAGCAGCGCGAGCATCATCGACACCGAGAGATGCGCGGATGCGCGCCAGACGACGACGCCGCCCACGACGCCTCCGATGGTCCCGCCGCTCGCGATCCGGCCCACGATCTTCTTGGCGCTGTGCGGATCGAATCGCTCGTTCACCAGCGACCAGAACGCACTGACCGCCGCCGAGCCGTAGATCGCCGTATGCACGTAGACCGCGACGGCGGCGGCGCGCTCGGAGTGGAGGCTGAGCCACCACTCGAAAAAAAAGAGGGCGGCGCTGCTGCCGAACATCACCGGCACGATGCGGGCGGGGCCGTACTTCCCGAGCGCGCGCGAGATCCCGACAACTGCGACAGAAGAGACCAGCGCAGCGCCGATCATCGCCGCGGGCAATAGGTCGAGGCCGAAGTGCGACAGAAAGAGCGTGTCCCGCGTGGCCTTGCCGGCGACATGCTGCGCCACGAGGGACGCCGACGCGACGGCCGCCGACCATACCGCTGAGCGCTGGGCGTCTTCGGCGCGCGTCTTTACATCGCGCTCGCGATCGCGCTCGCGCTCGCGTTCGCGCTCTGGCGGAGTCCCCTTCATCCGTCGTCGTCGAGGGTATCAACAAACTGGGGTATCGTGCCTGGGCCCGCGCGCCGCGCGAGCCGAGCAACGCGGACAACGAGGACGGGTATGGCCAAGACAGAGATGACCCCGGGCGACGGCGGAAGGCCCGCGGCGGGTGACGACGGGCTGCTCGTCAAGTTGCTCTCGTTGTTCGCCGTCGTGCACGGTAGCGAGGTCGTCTCCGTCCTGCTGCTGACGCTCGACGGCGTGCTGCTCCTCGCGTCGTACTACTTCCTCAAGGTCATTCGCGAGCCGCTCATCCTCGCGGCGCCAGGCGGGGCCGAGACGAAGAGCTACGCGACTGCGTTCCTGGCCGTGCTGCTCATCGGCGTGTTCTACGGCTACCGCGCCCTCGCCCAGCGCGTGGACCGCCTGCGGCTCATCACGTACACGAAGGTCTTCTGCGCGGCTTGCCTCGTGGTGTTCTGCATTCTCGGCCACATGGGCGTGAAGATCGGCATCCCGTTCTTCCTGTGGGTCGGCTGTTACAGCCTCACGATCCTCGCGCAGTTCTGGGCGTTCGCGAACGACATCTACACGCCCGAGCAAGGCAAGCGCGTGTTCGCCGTCATCGGCGTCGGATCGTCGCTCGGCGCGCTGATCGGCGCGCAGCTTGCGCGCATGGCGGTCAAGCCGCTTGGTCTCTACAACATGATGCTCGTCCCCGCCGGCGTGCTCATGCTGTGCCTCATCATCGTGCGCGTGGTCAACGCTCACGAGACGACCGACGCCGTGCGCAAGAAGGAGGCCGAGGTGCCGCCCGGCGGTAAGGGCGGGATCGCGATGATCTTCAGCCATCGCTACCTGCTGCTCATCGCGGCGATCATCTTCTTGCTCAACCTGGTCAACACCAACGGCGAGTACATCCTCGACCGCACGCTGGAGGCGGTGAAGGAGGAGCGCCACCTCGATCAGGCCGAGGCCAAGATCTGGCTAGGTCAGTTCAAGGCCACCTACTTCTTCTGGGCCAACCTCGCGGGCGTGGTGCTCCAGCTGTTCGTCGCTTCGCGCGTATTCAAGTACCTCGACGTCCGAGGTGCACTCTACATCTATCCGCTGCTGGTCATCGGCACGTACACCGGCATGACGCTGGCGCCCGCCGCGCTGCTGCTCACGGTGGTCGAGGGCGGCAAGATCGCCGAGAACAGCCTGGACTACTCGATCTACAACCAGGCCAAGCAATCGCTATGGCTGCCTACATCGCGCGAACAGAAGTACATCGCGAAGCAGGCCATCGATACCTTCATCGTCCGCGCCGGCGACCTGATGTCTGCCGGCGTCGTCTTCATCGGGACGTCGCTCGCGTTCGGGACTCGCGCGTTCACCACGACGAACGTGGTCCTCGGCGGCGTCTTCCTCGTCGTCGTCATCTTCATGGGCCGCGAGTACAAGAAGCGCGCTGCCGAGACCCAGGCGAAGGACGACGCCGAGGGCAAGGGCGCGCCCGAGTCGAAGTCCGAGAACGCCGGCAAGAAGGACGACGCCAAGGCGACGACGTGAACGCACGACCACCGCAGCGAGCGCGAGGCTCACGAGGCCTAAGGACGCGGACGACGACGACGCCATCGAGACCGCGCCGGGGACCGTCGAGCAGCCTGCGTTGGCCGCGGGGGCGAGCGAGACCTGCCGCTTGCTGGTCTTCTTCGCAGGCGTGGGATCGCTCGTGACGTCGCCGTCGTCGGTGCCGTCCGCGGCGCTCGTGCCGTCGCGGGAGCTCGCGCTCGTCGATCCGGGAGCGTCGCTCTGCGGCCTCGCGTCCGGCGACGTCTCGCCGGGCAGGGGATTCGCGGCCTGGAGCGGATGCCCGGCCGCCACCGCTGCTGCCGTGATCACCTGCGCGTGCGAGATCGTGTCCGTGTAGATCGTGCCGATGTTGATGCGCACGACCGCGTCGTTCGCGGCGGTGTCGGGCGTGCCGTTCACGATGCCCTCCGAGACCCGGCGAACGCGGGACGCCTGCGCGTCGACACCCTGCGTGGTGCGGTCCCCGAGCTCGCCGGACCAGGCAGTCAGGACGCGGAGAAGCGGCAACAGTGCTCGGGAACGCATCGTGCACACGTCCGGCACCAAACGCGAGATCGTGATTTCGAGCGGCCGCTGGTAGGGTTCGGACCATGAAGACCACCCAAGTCCTCGCTCGCGGCGTGCTCGGCGCCGTGATCGCCGCCGCTCCTCTACTCGGCGCCGCCGGCTGCGGTGACGACGTGCAGGTCAACCCGATCTCCATGCTCGACGGCGGAGACAGCGGGCCCGTGGTGAACAACGAGGGAGGGACCGACGCCGGGCCCGAGGCGGGGCTCACCGTCAACATTCCGAACCTCACCGCGCCGGTGCACGCGGTCTACGACGAGTTCGGCTTCCTCCACGTGTCGGGCAAGACGGATGACGACGTCTTCGCGACTGTCGGTTACTTCCACGCCGCGAACCGCTTCTTCTTCATGGACTTCCTGCGCAACGCGGTACGCGGCACGCTGGGCAAGCTCCTGGTCTTCCCGGGCATCGTCGACGGCGACGTCACCAGGCGGACGTTCTTCTCGACGCCGCAGGGAGATCCGCTGCCCGAGAAGCTCGTGAATCAGGCCGACGCCGCGACCAAGGAGTACCTCGACGCGTATGCGCGCGGCGTGAACGCGTGGCTCGCCGACGTGAAGGCGGGCCGCAACGGAGCGGCCCTCACCGAGGACTACAAGTTCTCGATCATCAGCAAGGACCTGCCGCGTGACTGGGAGCCGGCTGACAGCATGGCGGTCGCGCTCTACTCGCTGAATGATCTCTCCAACAATGCGTCCTCCGAGGCCACGCTCGGGCGCGTGGCGCAGACCGCGCTCGGCCTCCAGGCGACACGTCCCGCCGTCGCTAAAACGCTCGCGGATCTCTTCTTCGATTTCCGGCCCACGTTCGACGCGTACACGATCCCCGCGGCGCAAACCGCGCCCATGAATTTCCTCCCGCCGGGCGGGACGGGCGGCGCCAGCGGCGCCAGCGGCGCGGCGAGCGGCGCTTTCGCCTCCTATGATCCCGCCGTACAGAAGCTGCTCGCCAGCGCAACAGCGCGGCTCGCCGCATTGCCCGCTGCGCTTCCGCTGAACGCCACCGCCGATCACGGGTCGAACAACTGGGTGATCGAAGGGGCGCGCGCCGCCAATGGGCGTCCGCTCCTCGCCAACGACCCGCACCTTTCGCTCACCAATCCCTCCATCTGGTTCCCGATCGAGATCGACTCGAAGAGCAACGGCGGGACCGGCAAGTACCACGTGGCAGGCGGCAGCTTCCCGGGCAGCCCCAGCGTGCAGACCGGTCACAACGAGAACATCGCGTGGGGCGTGACCGTCACGTACTGGGATCTCGCCGACGTCTACCTCGAGACGCTGACCAAGGGCGGCACCGCGGTCAGCTTCAACGGCGGCGACGTCGACCTCGTCACGAAGGACGTCATGTTCTTCGACCAGGGCAACACCGTCACTCGCAAGCTCACGTGGGTCCCTCATCACGGTCCGATCGTCTCGGTCGACACCGCCGCGGGCACCGCGGTCTCCATCCGCTGGCGCGGCCACGATGGCGGCACCGACGTGCAGGCGTTCTTCGAGCTCGATCGCGCCGGGTCCATCGCCGAGGCGAAGACCGCGCTCGCCGACATCACCACCGCGAACCAGAACTTCGTCGTCGCCGACAAAACCGGGAAGATCGGTTATTTCCCGTACGCGAAGGTGCCCACCCGACCGTGGGCGGCCAACGCTTTCGGCAGCTCGCCGTTCCTCCCGCTCCCGGGTAACGGCACGCGCGAGTGGGGCCCGCCCGTCGCGCTGGCAGACATCCCGCAGCTCGAGGATCCGCCGGCCGGCTTCATCGCCACCGCGAACGGCGACATCAACGGCGCAAGCGCGGACGGCAATCCGCTGAACGCGCCCTGGACGAGCAACCAGCCGATCCAGACGGTGAGCCGCGCCGAGGGGACGCGCATCCAGCGCATCCTCGAGAGCATCGTCGCCACCGGCAAGAACAACACGATCGAGACCATGCGGGTGCTGCAAGGCGACACGAGATCGCTCATCGCGGTCACCGTGGTGCCGAAGCTCCTCGCCGCCGCCACGGAGGCCGGCGTCGTCCTGACGCCCGAGACGCAGCTCCTCGTGGATGCGCTCGCCGCATGGAATACCGCTGCACAATACACGTGTCCTACGGGGCTCGACGGCATCGGACCGCTGAGCCCGAGGAGCGCCGACCCCGTCCTCACGCGCGAGTCGGTCGGCTGCAGCGCCTTCCACGCGTCGCTCTACTCGCTCATCGAGGCCGCGTTCGGCGACGAGCTGAAGGATCCGGCCGTCGGGCTCGGCAGCGCTTCGACCAACAACACCATCCCGGTGCTCATGCGCTCGCTGCGCAACGCCACCTACGATCCCACGGTGGAGACGTACTGGCAGGACATCAACACCACCGACCACGTCACGACGCGCTCGGAGATCCTCCGCCGCGCGCTGGTGCGGGCGGGCGCGATCCTCGCGCAGCTCGGCCAGAGCGACGAGTGGCGCTGGGGGCGGATGCACACGCTCCGTCTCACCAGCCCGCTGTCGCAGCCGGGCATGAACCAGTTCGACAGCCAGCTCTATTCGACGCCGGGCGGGCTCCTCACCGTCAACGTCGCTAGCCCGTCGAACGTGAACGTCACCAGCACCAACGCCACGCTGCAGCGTGATTTCAGCCACACCAGCGGTCCGTCGATCCGGACGCTGATCGAGGTGGGCACCGACACGCCGCACATGAAGGTCACGCTCCCGGGCGGGAGCGACCTTCATCGTCAGAGCAAGTTCTACAACAACATGGTGCCGAACTGGCTCGCCAACACCCCGGTGGACTTCGCGTTCGGCCCCGGCGCGGTGAAGAACCCGGCCGCCGACATCCTGGTCGTCGCGCCCTGAAATCGCGAGGCGCGCTCAAGGCACGCGCGGGGTCAGTCGTCGAGCGCTAGCTTGATGCGTGACGTCGCGCCGTCCTGGATCGTTACGGACGCCGTCTTGACCTTGCCGCCCGGTGCGTCGCAGCGAAGCTGATGCGCCCCGGACGGGAGGTCGATGCCGGCGATCGGCGTGGGGCCGCGATCTTTGCCGTCGATGGCGAGGTTGCACCATCCTGGCGTCGCCGTGACCAGCAGGCGACCGGAGCCCCGCGGAACGGGGCCGAGGGCCTTGTTGGTCATCGCAGCGGGTCCGCCGCTCGTTCCGGGAAGAGAGTCGACGCTGATCGACGGCGGCTCGTTCGCGTTCGGCGTGGTCGGCGTGATCGGCCTCGGAAGCGCATTCACCGCGGGCGGTGCATTGCCGTTGGCGCTCCCGCTCGCGTTCTTGGACGAGTCTGAGGTCTTCGCGAGCGCGGCCGTGCCGCTGCCGCTGCCACTCGACGACGCATTGCCTGCGCCGCGGCCCTTCCAGCCGAGGCCGACGCCCGCGCCGAGCGCGACGACGCCCAGCGCCACCGCACCAACCGCGATCCATGCGGTGCTGCGCGGACGCGGCGCCGATACGGTGATCGACGCGTAGGACGTGTTGGGCGTGTGCCACGACGGTCCGGTGGCACCCGACGCGGGGTACGGAGGAATGGAGCCCGGCGGGATGCTGCCCGACATCGAGAGCGGTGGACCGGGCGGCATGCTGCCGGAGCCGCCGCCGGAGAACGACGGAACGGGCGGAGGGGCGAAGCTGTGACCGGGCGTGTAGTGCGCCGCGGGCGGCGGGCGATCGCTGGCGCGCAACACGGGCAGCGCGTTCGTCGCATCGGGGTCGACGACGGACGTCGCGATGAGCGGTGTGGGGAGGCGCTGTCCCGAGGCGTCGAGCTCGGGCAGCGTGCGCCGCACGCGGGACGTGATCTCCTCGAAGGTCTGGAGCCGCTTCTTTAGATCGACCTCCAGGCAGCCGCGCACGATGGCGCGGAGCGACTCGGGCACGTGCGGCGCGCACTCGTCGATGCTCTTCGGCTTGGACGTCGCGATCTTCACGATCAGCGCGTTGAAGTTCTTCGCCTCGTAGGCGCGGTATCCGCACAGCGCTTCGAAGAGGATGGCGCCGAACGCGAACACATCGGTGCGTCCGTCGAGGTTGCTCTCGCCGCGCGCCTGTTCGGGGCTCATGTAGAGCGGCGAGCCGAGGACCGTGCCGGCGATGGTGAGCGCGTGGTTCTGGTCGTCCTCGAGGAACTTGCTGACGCCGAAGTCGAGCAGCTTCGGCATGGGCGCTGAACCGCGCGTCTGCGGCTTGTGGATGAAGATGTTCGTCGGCTTGAGATCGCGATGGACGATCCCGCTCTTGTGGGCGGCGGCGAGCGCGTCACCGACCTCCACCATGACGATCATGAATTCGTAGACCGTCATCGGCGGGTTCTGCCGGCGGAGCGCGACCTCCAGCGGGAAGCCGGTGAGCAGCTCCATCACGAGGAACAGCTGGCCCTGGTCGGTCTGCCCGACGTCGTGGATCTCGATGATGTTCGCGTGATTGATGCGCGCGGAGACCTTCGCCTCCTTGAGGAACCGGGCGGCGGCCTCGGGGCTCTTGCCGATTTGCGTGTTCATGAACTTGATGGCGAGCTGGCGCTCCGTGAACGTGTTGGTCGCAGACCACACCTCGGCCATCCCCCCGCTGCCTAGCAGCTGGTTCAGCCGATACTTGCCTGCGACTACCTTCCCGGACTCCATGGCTTCAAGCGATCACGATCACGTAATCGTCATACCTCCGTCGATCACAAGGGTATGTCCGGTCAAGTAACTGGCGGCGTCGGAGGCCAGATAGAGCGCTCCTCCGGCGATCTCGTCGGGCTGCGCGTAGCGCTTTAGTGGCGTCATTCTCAGCACTTCTTCGAGCAGGGTGTCGTTCTTGAGGACCGCGGCAGCGAATTTCGTGTCGACGAAGCCGGGAGCGATGGCGTTGACCCGGATCTTGTTCGCGGCGAGCTCGTACGCGAGCGTCTTGGTCATCGAGAGGATGGCGGCCTTGGTCATCGCGTAGACGCCCTGGAGCGGCGACGCGACGAGACCCGCCACGCTCGCCACGTGGATGATCGAGCCCCCAGCCACCTGCCCAGCCGCTTCACGGCTGCGGAGGTGCTTCACCACCTCACGGGCCATCCAGAAGTACCCCTTGGTGTTGACCTCGAAGGTCTTGTCCCAGGCGCCCTCGTCGATGTCGATCATCGGCCCGAAGTAGGGATTGGTCGCGGCGTTGTTGACGAGGATGTCGACCTTGCCGAACTTCTTCACGGCAGCGTCGACCAGCATCGCGCAGTCGTCTTGCTTGCCGGTGTGCGCGGCGACCGCGAACGCGGCTCCACCTGCTGCCGCGTTGGTCGCGTTGATGGAGTCCGCCACCGCGGTGAGCGACTCGATCTTCCGCGAGGCGATGACGACCTTCGCGCCATTTGCGGCGAAGCACCGCGCGATGGCCTCGCCGATCCCGCGGCTCGCACCGGTGACGATCGCCACCTTGTTCTCGAGCGTGATGGTTACCGACATGTCGGCTCAGCGATAGCACAGCCCGCCTTGGGCGACAGTCTCAGCGGCGCAACATCGCGTCGCCAAAGGCGAAATCAGGCCGCCGTTCGCGGGCCAAGGGCGCGCTCAGGCGAGGTAGGCGCCGAGCGCGCGGAAGCGGTCGTAGCGATCGCGAACCAGCTCGTCGGGCGTCATCTGGAGCAGCTCGGCGAGGGCCTCCGACAGCGCCGTGTCGACGAGCTTGGCGGCGAGATGGGGATCCTGGTGGGCGCCGCCCGCGGGCTCCTCGACGAGGCGGTCGACGATCTTGAGGTCCACGAGATCGGGCGCGGTGATGCGCATCCGCTTCGCCGCTTCGTCGGACTTCGAGCCGTCTTTCCAGAGGATCGACGCGCAGCCCTCCGGCGAGATGACCGCGTAGGTGCCGTACTCCATCACGTGCACGCGGTTGGCGACGCCGAGCGCGAGCGCGCCGCCGGAGCCGCCTTCGCCGATGATGGTGGCAATGATGGGGACGCGCGCGCGCGACATGGCGGCGAGGCACGAGCCGATGGCCTCGCTCTGGCCGCGCTCCTCGGCGCCGATACCGGGGTAGGCACCGGGCGTGTCGATGAACGTGAAGATGGGGAGGCCGAAGCGATCGGCGAGCTCATAGAGACGGCTCGCCTTGCGGTTGCCCTCGGGGTGGGCCTGACCGAAGTTGCGCGCCGACTTTTCCTTGGTGGTGCGGCCCTTCTGGTGACCGATCACGACGACGCTGCGTCCGTGGTAGCGCGCGAGGCCGCCGACGATCGCGGCATCGTCGCCGAAGCGGCGATCGCCGTGCAGCTCCACGAAATCCTCGAAGAGGAACGTCACGTAGTCGAGCGTGTACGGGCGGTTGGGGTGCCGCGAGAGCTGCACTTTCTGCCACGGCGAGAGATCGGCGAAAAGCTCTCGTGCGAGGCGTCCGCACTTCTCCTCGAGGCGACGGAGCTCGCCCTCGAAGCGGCGATCGTTCTCCGCGAGGGCCCGCAGCTCGCGGACGCGAGTGACGAGCTCGACGACGGGCTTCTCGAAGGGCAGGACGTGCGACGCCACGGGCGCTCGGGTTCTACACCGGCGCCGCGAGTTCGTCACGCACGCGACCCGAGCTGAGGACCGCCGTCATCGTCTGGATCACCTCAGCTGAGGGCTCCATGACGCAGGCAAACCTTATGAAATGACAGGGGTTTGCGGATTTGTGGGTGGACGTGAGATGGACCCGTAAGTGCATTGTCACCGGGTGGGCGAGGGAGCCGCGTCGAGAGGCGCGGGTGATGGGTCGAGACGGTGCGACCACGTGGAACGAACGAGGTGACGCGTGAGCACCGAGCAAAGCGAACGACGCGTGGGGATGCGGATGCGTCCCTCTGAGGAGATGCGGATGCGTCCCTCTGAGGGGATGCGGATGCGTCCCTCTGAGCATTTACTTCCGCTTGCCGAGCCGACGCGGAGGACGCTCGTGTTTCCGGCGGTGGACGCGCCGCGAGCGCGAACACGAACGCGACGCTGCGGGTGGTCGGAGCCGGGATGTCACCGTCGATCGCGATGCTGCCCGACGGGGATCTGCTGATGGCGTATGCCGTCGGCGTGCCGGGGTTGCATCGTGTCGTCGTGCGACGGCTCGGTCACGATCTCCTGCCGCGCGGTGAGCCGATCCTCGTGTCCGCCCGACGAGCTCAACGCCGGCCAGCCCGCAACGGCCCAAGGGCGCGACGGCCGCGCGGTCGTTGTGTTCTTCGGCGCCGAGCGCGGTCGGCCGGCGAGCGTGCTCGCGACGCCACTCGCTTGCGCTGTCGGCCAGTGATCGGCCTCCGGCGCGCTGGCCGCCCCGGCGCCGCAGATCCGCGGTTCAGCCGGTCGCCGGCCCGACGTTCGTGTAGCGCGACTTCGGACGGATCAGGCGACCGTGACGGCGCTGCTCCTCGACGTGGGCGCACCACCCCGCTGCACGCGACGACGCGAACGTCGCCGTGAACAGCGTCCGCGGCAACCCCACCGCCTCGAGGAGCACTGCCGTGTAGAACTCGACGTTCGCCTTGAGCGGACGTTCAGGGTACCGCGCTGCCAGCTGCGTCTCGGCCTCTTTCTCCACCGCGCGCGCGAGACCGAGGCGGCGACCTATCAGAGACTGGCGGTCGGACGCGGCCTCGAGGTCTGCGATGGCCCGCTCCAGCACGAACGCCCGCGGGTCGCGGACCCGATAGACGCGATGCCCCATGCCCATGATGCGCTCACCACGCGCCAGCGCCGCCGTCACCCACGCGCGCGCTCCTTCCGGCTCGCCGATGGCGTCGAGCATGTCGAGCACCGGGCCCGGCGCGCCGCCGTGGAGCTTCCCCTTGAGCGCGCCGATCGCCGCGACCACCGCAGAGACCGTATCCGATGCGGTCGATGCCACCACGCGCGCCGTGAACGTCGAGGCGTTCATGCCGTGATCGATGACGGTCACGAGATACGCGTCGAGAGCAGTGACGTCGGCGGCGGTCGCCTCGCGACCTGCGATCATGCGCAGGTAGTCGGCGGCGTGGGGCAGTCGGGGGTCGGGCCGCACCGGCGCCTGTCCGCGTGACCACGCCGCCGCAAAGACCGCGACGGCAGCGACGATGCGCGTCGCCTCGGCGAGCGGCTCCTCGCCGGTCCTCACCCCGAGATGCGCCACCGCCGCTCGGAGCGCATCCATGGCGTCCGGGAGCGCGAGCGCATCGCCCAGCTCCCCGATGCGATCGAACGCAGCCTCCCGCCCGTCGCCGAGGGCCTCCCGCAACGCCGAGCGCTCTGCTGGCGCCGGCAAGACGCCCCGGAAGAGCAGGAACATCGCATCCTCGAACGGTATTCGCCCGGCGATCTCCTCCACAACATGCCCGGCGAGCACGAGCCTGCCTTCCTCGCCGTCGACGTCGCTGAGCCTCGTCGTCGCCGCGACGACATCCTCGAGCCCGTTCGCTTCGATTCGTCCAGACATGGCGGTCCTCCAATACCTTGATCAAGGCTCAAACACATTGATCAACATGATCAATCCAGATCAACGTGATCAATGTCATGCATCCAATCAACATTGATCAATGTGGACAGCGTTGATCAAAGCGGCATCATGGATTCGTGAATCAACCTCCCGGGTTCGTCGATCAAGGTCGCGAATGGATCTCCACCGACGAGGCCACGCGGCTGCTCGGCGTGAAGCGCGAGACCCTCTACGCCTATGCCAGCCGTGGCCTCGTCCGCAGCGCCGCGGGCGCCAGCCGGCGCGCTCGTGTCTACAGCCGAGAGGACGTCGATCGCCTGCGCGCTCGGAGCCAGGCGCGCGCCGGTCACGGCCCGGTCGCTGCCAGCGCGCTCCGCTGGGGAGAGCCCGTCCTCGAGACGCGCATCGGCTCGATCACGCGTGAGGGGCCGCTCTACCGCGGCAAGAGCGCGGTCGAGCTCGCGCGCGATGGAGCGTCGTTCGAGGACGTCTGCGCGCTTCTGTGGGGCGCGCCGTTCCGACCGGAGCAAGACCTGGACGCGCGCCGCCTCGGCGCTCCCGTGGCTCACCTCCGCGCGCTCCTCCGGCAGCACGCCGAGCCCTTCGACGGGATGCTCGTCACAGCCGGCGTCCTCGCTGCGGCCGAGCAGCACGCCGAGCCCTCGCTCGAGATGGCAAGGTCACGCGCCGCCGCGCTGATGCGTCGCCTCGTCGCCGCGTGCGGTCTGGTGCACGGGGCCGACGCGGTCAACGCTTCGCTGGAGGCCGCGACCACGGCGCGCGCGCTTCTGGTCGCGCTCGGCGGACGGACCACGGCGTCGAGCATCTCCGCGATGACCGAGGCGCTCGTCCTCGCTGCGGACCACGAGCTCAACCCATCGACGTTCGCCGCGCGCGTCGCGGCCTCGGCAGGCGCTAGCCTCCCGGCGTGCACCATGGCGGCGCTGGCGGCAGCCTCGGGCTCGCTCCACGGCGCCGCGACGGCGCGCGTCGAGGCGTTCGTCGCCGAGGTCGCGCGGCCCGAGCGCGCTGCTGCGGCGGTGGGCGAGCGCCTCGCTCGCGGTGACTCGGTGCCGGGCTTCGGCCACCCCGGGTACCCCGATGGCGATCCTCGTGGCGCGCGTCTCCTCGAGGTCGCGCAGAAGATCGGCGGCAAGGCGCGCGGCGTTCGCATCCTAACCTCGGTCGTCAACGCCGTGGAGCTGGTCGCTCGCGAGCGACCGACCGTCGACGTCGGTCTCGTCGCTCTCTCCGCCGCGCTGGGGTTGCCGCGCGGCGCGCCACTCGCCATCTTCGCCTGCGGGCGCCTCGCAGGTTGGATCGCGCATGCCCTCGAGCAGCGTGCGGCGGGCTTCATTCTGCGCCCTCGCGCGCGCTACATCGGCGCGTGAAGGTACGGCCAACTCAGCG
>JAYTOQ010000321.1:0-17059 GCA_043747665.1 Polyangiaceae bacterium
CAATCCGTACTTCGCGATGCCCGACACCGCCATCGCCAACGCGCGCACGCTCGTGACGCAGATCCTCGACGGTCAGGTGTGGTCGGCGGAGTTCCTCCCCAGGGGCGGCGCGCCCTTCGCGTTCGCAGGGCTCGCGGCGATCGCGTGGCGCGGCAAGGCCGCATCGCGACCGTTTCGGGCGGCTGCGGTGCTGGTCGTCGCCCTCGCGATGTTCGTCCCGTGCCTGTATGTGACGTTCCTCTGGAACCGACTGCGTTACCTCTGGCCCTTCGCGCCGGGGTGGTTCATCGGACTCGCATGCCTCGCGCGCGCGGTCGGGAGGCTCACCGCGCGCATCGACGCTCGCGCGGGTGCCGCTGCGACGACGCTCGTCGCCGGTGGCTTCGCGGGCGCGCTCGCCGTTCGCCTCGACGGGGTCATCGAGGATGCCGCGCAGTCGGCCAGCGGCATCGATCGCCAGCAGGTCGCGCTCGGTCGATGGGCCGACGGCGAGCTGCCGAAGGACGCCCGCATCGGCGTGAACGACACCGGCGCGATCGCCTACTTCGGGAATCGCCGCACGTTCGACGTCGTCGGGCTCACCACGCCGAGCGAAGGGAAATACTGGGTGGCGGGCGCCGGCTCACGTCTCGAGCACTATGAGCGCTTGCGCGTCTCCGCGCCGTCGTCGCTGCCGACGCACTTCATCGTCTACCCGGAGTGGATGGCCTGCAACGTCGTCCTCGGCAAGCCGCTCCACGAGGCCGTCGTCACCGACTCGACCATCCTCGGCGGCCAGGTGATGCGCGCATACGAGGCTCGCTACGATCACCTCGGCTCGGGCGAGCTGCCGTGGACCGAGCACGGGGCCATCCTCGACACGCTCGACGTCGCCGACCTCGAGAGCGAGGCCGAGCATCGCTACGAGCTGCTCGGCGCGCGCGACGGCGAGGAGATCGCCGAGGAAGGCAACGCGCCCGACGGTCACGTCGTCGTGGACGGCGGACGCACGCAGCGCATACGCGAGCGCTTCGTCGCGAAGCTGCCGCGCGGCAAGACCATCGTCGCGCTCGCGCGGATGCAGACCGCCGCCGAGGTATCGAACGTCGAGCTGCGCATCGGCGAGCGCAGCATCGGGCACGCGGCGATCGAGGCCGGGCCATGGACGGAGATCGTGCTCGTGATTCCCGCCGACGCGGTGACGAGCGATGCCACCACGGTCGACGTGACCGCCGCGAGCGCGGCGTTCACGTCGTTCCACTGGTGGTTCGCGGAGGCGAAGTGACGCCTCCGCTACGACGCCGTCACTTCTTTGCGGGCGTCGCGGGCGTCGTCGCGGGCTTCGCGTCGGTCTTGCCGGCCGGAGCGCCCTTCGCATCGGCCTTGGGGGCCGCCTTCGCGTCCTTCGCGGCGCCGGGCGCCGGCATGAGGCCGAGCTGCATCGCCATCTCCGCGCCGTTGCCGTAGCTGCGGCCGGCGACGATCTTGCCGTCCTTGAACTGCATGATGTCGACGGCGTGGAGGCTGATGGGCTTCTTCGTCGCGGGAATGCCGAAGAAGGCGCCCTTCTGCGTGCCGGAGAGCGTGCCCTCCGCGATGACGACGTCGCCGACTCCCCACGCGTTCGTGGTGGTCGACTTCACGTCCGGGAACGCGGTGGTCATGGCGGCGAAGTACTTCTTGCCGGCCGCCTTGCCCTTCATCGTCTCGGGCTGGGTCATGTCGTCCCAGGTGATGTCGTCCGAGGCGCCGCCCATGAAGTCGTCGGCGCTCTTCTTCTCGAAGGCCGCGAACATCTTGGTGGCGGCGTCGACGTTCTTCGTCTCCTCGGCGCTACCGGTCGCGACGGCGGCCGTCGGCATCGTGGTCGGAACGGTCGGGACCGGACGGCCCTTCTGCTTCGACGCGCCGATCTGGGACATGATCGTGCCCATGTCCATGTACGTGTGCTGCTCCTTGATGAGGCCATCGACCGCGAACCACATGATGTCGACGCCCTGCACGCCGATCGGCTTCTCGGTGGCCTTGATCGCGCCCATGTCGCCGGAGTGCGTGCCCGCCCAGGCGAACTCGACGACGACGACGTCACCCTTCACGAACACGCGGTTCGCGCCGGCCTTCGCGTTGGACGCCATGTCCCAGTTCTTCTGCCACATGGCGGCGATGGCCTCGCGACCGGTGACGTCGGGCATGCCCGCCATCTTGATCACGGCATTCTCGGTGTAGAAGCTCGCGGTCTTCTTCGCGTCGTGGGCGCTCATCGCCATGGCGAGGCCAGCGCTCGTCTGCTTCTGCAGCTCGCCCATCGTCGGCGCGGGCTTCGGCTCCTCCTTCGGAGCCTCGACCACCGGCGGCGGCGTCGGCGCGACGGGCGACGCCGGCACCACGGGCTGCGGCTTCGCTTCGTCGCCGCCACACGCGCCGAGCGCGATGGCCAGGAACCCGACCGCCAACACGCCAACTCCGCCGGCCCTGACAGAAACGCTTCGCATGATCATTCTCCTAGGATCCGCCCCCAAAAAGCTGGAAACGGCTTTCAATCGCGCCTTTCCCGGCGCACGTCAAGCATGTGGTAAGACCAAACTGTGCGTAAAAGGCCGCTCGGCAAGACGGGTCTGGTCGTCTCGGAGCTCGCGATCGGGACGTGGGGACTCGCCGGCGAGTCGTACGGCGCCGTCGAGGAGGCGGATGCCGAGAAGGTGCTGCGTCGCGCCGTCGACATGGGCTTCTCGCTCGTCGATACCGCCGATGCGTATGGCGGCGGTCGCATGGAGCTGCTCGTCGGCAAGGTCCTGAAGGATCACCCCGACCTCGTCGTCGTCACGAAGGGCGGCGTGGATCGAACCACCGATCCCACGCGGAAGACCTTCGATCCCGCGTACCTGCGCGCCTCCGTCGAGCGCTCGTGCAAGCGGCTCGGCGTCGAGGCCCTTCCACTCTTCATGTTGCATCACCCCACGCCCGACTCGCTCTACGCGATGGACGCGGTCGAAGCGGCCCTGGCGCTGAAGACCGAGGGCAAGGTTCAGCACTGGGGTGTCGCCGCCGGCGACGAGGACGTCGCGCGCGCCGCCATCGACAAGGGCGCCGAGGTCGTCGAGCTTGCGTACAACCTCACGCACCCCATCGACCTCCATCGCATCTCCGGCGACGTCATGGTCGCGGGCTGCGGGATCCTCGCGCGCAGCGTGCTCGGCTACGGGCTCCTCGCCGGCATGTGGGCGAAGGACCGGACATTCCCCGAGGGCGACCATCGCAACGATCGCTGGACGCGCATGGAGCTCGAGCATCGCATCGAACAGCTCGATGCCATACGCTTCCTCGTGAAGGGCGAGGTCCACACGCTGCGCGGCGCGGCCGTTCGCTTCGTGCTCGCCAACCATCTCGTCTCCGCTGCGATCCTGGGCCCCCGCACCGTCGAGCAGCTCGAGCAGCTCGTACGCGAGACGGGCGGCGGACCGCGCTATCTTCCCGATGACGATCTTCGGCAGCTTCCTCGCGCCCTCGATCGCGTCGGCATCCACTCCTGAGCGACCAGCCAGCCAGCCCCCGCCCCCAGCACCCGCCAGCCAGCCCCCGCCCCCCTTGACCATCGACCGCCAGTCCGTCCTCGACAAGCTGCTCGCCGCGGCGCGTGGTGCGTCCGAGATCGTGATGCGCGTCTACGCTGAAGAGGGCGACATGGGCGCGGAGCTGAAGGGCCCCAACGATCCCGTGACGCGCGCCGACAAGGAAGCCAACGCGTTCCTCATCGACGCGCTGACCGCGAGCCTCCCCGGCATCCCCATCGTCGCCGAGGAAAGTGCTCCTTCGACGTACGCGGGCTTCGAAGCCGCGCCGGTCACGCTCTTCGTGGATCCTGTCGACGGCACACGCGATTTCATCGCGAAGAACGGCGAATTCTGCGTGATGATCGGCCTCGCCGAAGGCGGCCGCGCGACGGTGGGTGTCGTGCTCTGCCCGGTGTTCGGCGGGCGTCGACTCACGTATGGCGCCGCCGAGGGCATCGGCGCTTTCCTCATCGGCGACGACGGCTCGAAGGAGCCCGTCCACGTCTCGAGCGTTGCCGACTTCGCCGACGTGCGATGCGCCGTATCGCGCTTTCATCGCACCAAGAACGTCGACGCCAAGCTCAGGGCTCTCGGATGCAAGGCGCTCGTCCCCATCGGCAGCTCCGGCATCAAGGGCGTACAGGTCGGCAGCGGCGGCCTCGAGCTCTATGCGAATCCGTCCCGCGGCCGCGTGAAGCTATGGGACGCCTGCGCTCCGGAGGCGATCGTGCGCGCTGCCGGCGGCATCTACACCGACGCGAAGGGCATTCCCTTCGACTACCGCGGACCCGTCGAGCAGGGCCAGGGAACGCTGGCGGCGAACCCCACGCTTCACGCCGAGGCCTTGCGACGCTTCGCCGAGCACGACCAGCAAACGGGCGGCGAGACAATCTCATGAGAGACCACGCCGAGGTCGTCGTGATCGGGGCGGGCATCATGGGCCTGTCGATCGCGTACCACCTCGCGAGGCTCGGGGTCCGCGACGTCACGGTCCTCGACAAGAGCTACCTGTGCGGCGGCGCCAGTGGGCGCAACGGCGGGGGCATCCGCGCGCAGTGGTCGAGCGAGGCGAACGTGCGGCTCATGCAGGAGAGCATCCGCATGTGCCAGGACTTCGCGAACGAGTTCAAGATCAACGTCTGGCTCCGGCAGGGCGGCTACCTGTTCCTCGCGCGCAGCGAGGACAAGCGACGCGCGCTCGAAGACAGCTGCAAGCTCCAACGAGAATGCGGGCTCTCGACGCGCATGCTATCGCCGCGCGAGGCGCAAAAGATCGTCCCCGAGCTATCCATCGACGGCGTGGTGGCAGCGACGTTCAATCCCGACGACGGCGTCGTGTTCCCGTGGCCATTCGTGTGGGGCTTCGCGCAGGCGGCGATGAAGCTCGGCGTCGAGGTCAGCACCTTCACCGAGGTGGCGGGCATCGACGTGCGCGGCACCACCATCGAGGGCGTGCGCATCCGTCGCGCAGCGAGGGGCGGAGACGCTGCCGGCACCACGGGCGCCGGCGCGCCGGAGCATCGCATTCGCACGCGCAAGATCGTCAACGCGGCCGGCGCGTGGTCGCCGGAGATCGCGAAGCTCGTCGGCGTCGAGCTCCCCAACAAGCCGCATCGCCACGAGATCTGCTCGACGGAGCCGCTCAAGCCGTGGCTCAAGCCGCTCGTCGCGGATCTCGGCAATGGCCTCTATTTCAGCCAGTCCACGCGCGGCGAGATCGTCGGCGGCATCGGACAAGAGCGCGTCCCGGCCGGTCTCGATCAGAACAGCTCGTTCGCGTTCCTCGGCCTCTACGCGCGCGCGCTCACCGCGGCGTGCCCGGTCCTCGGCAAGGTGAAGGTGCTGCGCCAGTGGTCGGGCTGCTACGACGTGACGCCCGACGCCAACCCCATCGTGGGCGGCGTCGACGCCATCGAGCACTTCTACCAAGCCTCCGGCTTCATGGGCCACGGCTTCATGATGGCTCCGGTGATCGGCAAGCTGATCGCCGAGCACATCGCCGAGGAGACCCACCTCCCGATGTTCGATCGGTGGAATCTCCGTCGCTTCAAGGAAGGCAAGCTGCTCACCGAAGCAATGATCATCGGCTGAGCAGCCTCGAGTCGTCTCAGAGATATCCGCCGATGCCGAGCCAGGCTTGCATCGAGAAGAGCGAGCCCTTGAGGTCGTCGGTCTTCGTGCTGGTGGTGGTGGTGCCGGCGCCCGTGCCAGTGCCCGTGAACGACGTCGTCGACGTTCTGGTGGACGAGACCGTCGCCGACACGGTGTAGTCGATGCCGACGCCCACCAGCAGGTTGAACGAGTCGGTCATGCGGAACGCGACGGGCGCGTCTGCGCCGATGGCGATCGCGAAGATGCTCGCGTCATTCTTGCTGTCCGACGGTGATGCCGAGGCCCCCGCGAACGTCAGGCCCGCGCGCGGCGTGAGATCGACCTTGTCGCTGAGCGGGATGCGGTAGCCGATGCGCGGCGTGAGCGTGTAGAGGAACACCGAGCCGACGTCCTGGCTCTTGCTGCCCGAGCTCGTCGAGGCCGACAAGCGCGTGAAGCCGATGGCGCCGCCGAGCGTGAGGTTCGAGGGCAGGATGAAGTCGAGGCCGAGACGCGGCACCGCGAACGGGTTCGGCGTGACGCCTCCCACGCCGAGCGCGACGAGCGCGACGCTCGAATCATCCTCCTTCGCTGCGGCCTTCGCGTAGCCGATGCCGCCCACGCGCTCGAGCGCGATGCTGAACGACGGGACCTTCGGGGCTGCGTCAGGCGTGACGGTGGCCGGCGCCGTGACGGGCGGCGCAGGGGTCGCCCGCGCCGGCGCGTCGTCTTGCGCTGCCGCAGGAACGGCGACAAGGAAGAGAGCGAGCGCCGCGAGGGACGAAGCGAAGCGCGAAGAACGACGAGCGCGAACGCTCTGCCAAGAATTCATGAGAGGAGACCTCCGAGAAGAGAAAGGATCGTGAGAGCGATGCGAGCTCGGGCGCACTGCAAGGCAGAGGCCGAACCGCTCACCACGCTCCCGATCGCTCCCGATCGCTCCCGCGCCGAGGTTTCTCGCTCCGTCGTCGTGTCAGCCATGACAGCGGAGCACACTTGCCCGTGACGAGCCGTTCACACTCCCGAAGCGCGTGCTCCCGAAGGTCGATCAGTGCCCTGCGGGGGCCGGGCCTGCGGTCTTCAGCAGCGGCGCGCCGATCGGGAGGAGGCTCTTGCCCGACGCGTTCACGAGGACGAGCGCCACCGCGATGTAGAGGGCGAGGAGCATCAGCGCCACCGTCGCGATCGCGATCGGCATGGAGAGCGCCTGCGTGTGGAGCAGCTCGCGCGCGATGCGAAGCCCGTAAATCAAGTCGATGTCGAGGAGGAACACGACGAGCAGCTTCGAGTAGAAGGCGAACGCGTAGGTCATCGCGAAGAAGATCACGAGAAAGCACGCGTCGACGGCGAACACCACCGCGGAGCTCGGGGGCTTACCGTTGACGAGCCCGTCGAGGGCCCACCAGTTCATGACCCAGTTGAACGAGAACGTCGTGAGCAGCGTGCCGCCGAGCATGTTCTTGTTCGCGAAGCTCATGATCCCGGCGAGGAACTGACAGCCACCGCCGAAGAGCAGGCAGAAGATGGCGGTCGTGCGCAGCGCATCGAGCGTGGCCGCAGACTTCATCCCGAACGCGAGGGGCAAGAGCGCCGCGCAGCCGATGGCGAGGCCGAAGAGGCCGAGCGCGGTCGGGTCCGCGAAGCTCAGCGTGACCGGGGAAGCCACGGGCGCAGCGGACGGCGCGCTCGCGGTGGTGATGGCGGGTAGCGAAGCGGTCTCGCCGCTCTGGGGCGCTCGGTCGTTGTTCATCGTGTCCCTCATTGCGACTGCCACTGCGCTCATGATGCCGCCTTCCGGACGAGATCGTCGGTGATGCGGAGCGCGATGCCCGCCTGATTGTGCCCCACACCCGAGCCGACGAGCACCACGAGATCGCCGGTCTTCATCTTGCCGGTGACGACCGCATCGTGGAGCGCCATCGGGATGCACGCGGAGCCGGTGTAGCCCCACTTGCCCATGATGGTGTGCGCCTTCTCGTTCGGCAGTCCGAGGTTGACCATCGCCTTGTCGATGGTGCGCTTGCGGACCTGCGTGAAGATGACGTGATCGATGTCCTGCACCGCGAAGCCGTTGATCTCGGCGAGGCGGTTCACCACGGCTGGCCAGCCGATGTCGTTGATCTCGGCGGGGTACTTCTCGACCATGCGCACGGTGGTGCGGCCTGCAGCGATCGACGCGACGCTCGCCGGCTCGGCGGTGCCGCCGCTGTAGATGCCCCAGTGCTTCGAGTACGCGCCGTCGGCGCGATACGCGGACATGAGCAGGCTGGGCTTCTCCGAGCGCGTGAGGAGCGCGGCGCCGGCGCCGTCGCCGTAGAAGAAGATGCCCTGGTCCTCGGGGTCGGCGAGCTTGTGCATCATGTATGCGCCGATCACGAGGACGTTCTTCATCCACGGGTTCGTCATCATGAGCCCGTTGGCGGTGCCGAGCGCGGTCGGGAACGAGGCGCAGGCGCAGCCGACGTCGTAGGTACCGGCATTCGGCGCGCCGAGCTTCTGCTGCACGACCACCGACGTGGCCGGCGTCATGTAGTCGGGGGAGTCGGTGCCGACGATGATGAGGTCGACCTCCTCCGGCGACACGCCGGCGCGGCTCAGCGCATGGCGTGCAGCGCGGACCGCGAGGTCGGACGTCGCCCAGTCGTCGGGCGCGTACCACCGCGTCTTGATCCCGGTGGTCGCCTCCATCTTGTCGATGTACTCGGGCGCCGTCTTCGCGAAGCGCGCACGAAGGACGTCGTTGGGGACCTCGATCTCGGGCAGGTACATGCCCGTGCTGCGGATGGAGACGTGGCCAGCGGTGGAGCTCATGATGCGCTATGTTGCACCGCAACATAGGTTCGTCAATTAGATCCGCGCACAGCCCGATTTATCGCCGAATCGAGCGCAATTTGACGCGTTGCGCCGATGTTGCTCTGCAACATCACGGCGCCACCAGAGGGGACTGGGGGGTGAGAACCATCGTTGACACCCCCACGCGCCAAGCACTACTGTCCGACCTCGGAAATCGGGGATTTTCCCTGCTTTTAGTCGTCTCGCGATCTGGAGAAAGCTCGCATGAAGAAGGTCTCGGCGTTCGCTTCGGTTCCCTGTCGCGTCGCGTTTGCTACGCTCACCCGGCTGGCGCTCCTCGCGCCCGTCCTCGTCACGTCCGCGGCCGTCATCGGCTGCGCCGACGAGAATGATCCGAAGACCTGGGCCAAGCGCCTCGACGACCCCGCGCAGCGCGTGCCGGCCATCAAGCGGCTCGACTCGTTCTTCACCGACGCGATGGGCTCGGCGAGCACGCCGAACAAGCGCGACGACGAGAAGGTGAAGAAGGTCCTCGACGACGCCGTCGAGCCCTTGACCAAGACGTACATCGCGGGCGGCCTCGACGAGAAGACCCGCAAGGACCTGGTGAAGCTCCTGGGCGACATGGGCGATGTGCGCGCGGCACCGGCCTACGCCAAGGCGTTCAAGGACTACGAGCCCGGCAAGAACGACGAGGACGTGAAGTACGCCGCGCAGGGCACGACGGCGCTCGCGAAGGCGGGCCCCATCGCCGACCAGGGCCTCGTCGACGCGCTCTGGGATTGCTTCGCGAAGTTCCAGCCGTCGAAGGCGAAGTCGATCAACCTCGTCAAGGATCTCCAGACCGCGGTGATGGTCGTCAAGTCGCCGACCTACGGCCCGAAGGCGGTCGAGAAGCTCGCGGCACCCGTCAGCGATCCCAAGGATCCGACACAGGGCATGGACCAGATCCAGTTCTGGCAGCTCACGGCAGCGCGCCTCATCGGCGAGCTCAAGTTCACGCCCGGCGTGAAGCCGCTCGTGAAGGTGCTGCTGACGCCGAGCAAGAGCGATCTCATCTTCCCGGTGCGCCTGGCGCTCACGCGCATGCCGAAGGAGGCCGAGCCGGTCCTCATCGCCGCCCTCAAGGGCACGGATCCCGATCTCGCGGCGCTCGCCGACAAGTACCCGGAGAAGGCGTGGGTCCCGCGCATCGCCGAGCCGATCGCGTACATCTCGCGTCCCGCGGGTCGCGACGCGATCCTCGAGGCGCTCGACAAGGCCGAGAACGATCAGAACCGCACCATCCTCGCGACCGAGCTGACGCACTTCCCGAGCGACCCGAAGCTCGTGAAGGCCTACGTCGACGCATACAACAAGGTGCCGGCGAACGCCGCGATCCCGCTCTTCAACGGCGGAAACGGCCACGCCATCATCGCGCAGTCGGCGGCGAACTTCTTCGACACGACGCTGACCGACTGGCTCCTCAAGGAGACGGCGGCGGCGAAGGGCGAGGCTGCCGATGCCATGCCGCCCGCGGCGCTCCAGGCGGCGATCAAGCTGATGACGACCACGTCTTCGAAGGCGGTCGGCGACGCGGTCGGCAAGATCCCGGGCCAGGCGCTCGAGAAGGACATGTACAAGAGCGCCTCCGCGGTGCTCGACAAGTGCAAGCAGGACGCGGCGTGTTACGTCGGCGTCCTCGACACGCCGGTTCCGTCGACGCCGCCCACGGCGAAGATGGGCCACGTGAAGGCGGCCTGGATGGCGGCCATCTATGGCAACGCCCAGACCAAGAACGATCTCGTCGGCAAGGTCGACAAGGTGAAGGACGGCTCGGTCCGTCTCGCCATGGTCGAAGCCATCGACCACCTCTCGCCGCAGGGTGACGCGGCCAATGCCGACAAGCTCGAGGCCATCGTCGACAGCGACAAGAAGCTCGGCGTGAACTACGCCACCGACGAGGTCTACAAGATCGCGTTGAAGCTGAGGTCACGCGTGCCGTGATCAGGCTGGAGGTCACGCGCGGAGAGAGCGTCGGTACGACGCTCGAGCCGACCACGGATGTCGTGAGGATCGGGCGCGCCGAGGGCAATGACCTCGTCGTTCCCGACACTCATGTGTCGAGCGAGCACGCCAAGATCGTGTTCGCCGGCGAGCGCTATGTCCTCGTGGATCAGCGCTCGACGAACGGCAGCGCCATCCTCCGCCGTGGCGAGCGCATCGCCGTCGACGACACCCAGAACCGCGAAGCACCGCTCGAGGATGGCGACGTCATCGAGCTCGGCTCGGCCGATCGCATCGTGCACCTCGCAGTAACGGTGAAGGAGGACCAGGACGACGCGCGCGTCTTCGCGCTCAAGAAGATCGAAGACCTCGTCCCGCAGGCGCTCATCGTCGAGAAGGACGACAACCGCCTGCGCACGCTCTACGACGCGCAGAAGAAGATCGGCTCGGCCCCCGATCTCGCCGAGGTGCTCGTCGCCATCTGCGAGTCGAGCTTCACGCTCGTGCCGCTCGCCACGCACGTCACCATCATTCTTCGCGACGACGACAACGAAGAGGTCGCCAAGACGCCCGCGGGTGCTCGCGGCGCCGCCGGCTACGTGCCGGTGATGACGCGCGTTCGCGGGCAGGAGGCGCCGTCGAGCTCTCCCATCCCCATCACGCGCAGCGTCTTCCGCAAGGTCATCACCGAGCGCGCCGCGGTGGTCGCCGCCGACGCTCCGTCCGAGGTCGGGCAGAGCGAGTCGCTGATGGGCGCGCAGATTCGGTCCACGCTTGGCATCCCGCTCTGGAAGGGAGACGACATTCTCGGCGTCATCCAGGTCGACAACCGCGAGTCCGGCGTCCTCACCAGCGGCGATCTCGAGATCATGGCCGTGCTCGCGCACAACGCTTCCCTCGCCGTCGCGAACGCGCGGCTCGTGAAGCGCCTGCGCGCCGCGGAGGAGCGTCTCAAGAAGGAAAACACGTTCCTCAAGAGCAAGGAGCAGGAGCGCCGCGGCGGGAATCGCGCCGGTGGCGGGCCCGAAATCATCGGCGCGAGCGCGCCCATGAAGGCGCTACTTCAGCAGCTCGAGAAAGTGGTGAACACGCGGGTCACCGTCCTCATCGAGGGCGAGACCGGCGTCGGCAAGGAGCTGATCGCCGCGAGCGTCCACTATCGCTCGAACCGCCGAGACCGCCTCTTCGTCGGGCAGAACTGCGCCGCCATGCCGGAGGCGCTCCTCGAGAGCGAGCTCTTCGGCCACAAAAAAGGCAGCTTCACCGGCGCGCACGAGGACAAGAAGGGCCTCTTCGAGATCGCCGACGGCGGAACGCTCTTCCTCGACGAGGTGACCGAGATGCCGGTCTCCCTCCAGAGCAAGCTGCTGCGCGTGCTCCAGGAGGGCGAGGTCCGCCCCATCGGCGCCACCGCCGAGAAGAAGGTCAACGTCCGCATCGTCACCGCGACGAACCGAAACCTCGAGAAGGAGGTCGCCGAGGGCCGCTTCCGCGAGGACCTCTACTATCGACTCAAGGTGTTCCCGCTCCGCGTCCCGCCGCTGCGCGAGCGCCGCGAGGACATCCCGCTCATCGCCGAGCACTTCCTCCTCCGCTTCTCGGCGGAGTTCGGCAAGCCGTCGGGCGGCTTCTCGCAGCAGACCATGGAGCTCCTCCAGAGCTACGACTGGCCGGGCAACGTGCGCGAGCTGCAGAACGAGGTTCAGCGCCTCTGCATCCAGGTCGACACCGGCGGCTTCGTCACGCCGGACATGCTCTCGCCGCGTGTCCGCCAGGTCGAGGGCATGATCGAGCGCGTTCGCCCCACGAAGGGCACGCTCAAGGAGATGATGGACCAGGTCGAGCGCTGGCTGCTCATCGAGGCCCTCCGCGAGCACTCGAACAACAAGACCGCCGCCGCCAAGAACCTCGGCATCACGCGCGAGGGCCTCCACAAGAAGCTGCGCTCGTTCGGTCTCTGAAGCTCCGCGCCGTTCAGAGCGAGAGCGACGTCGCGCGCACGTCGGCGTCCACGACCGCGACGAATGCGCGATTGGTGCGCGGGTCGACGGCATCCGCTGCCACCTCGAGCAGCGGGACGAGCGCGAACGCGCGCTCGGTGAGGCGAGGATGCGGGACGACGAGGCCAGGGTCGTCGAGCACGACCCCGTCGATCCACAGGACATCGAGATCGATGACGCGCGGTCCCCAGCGCACCTCGGAGACGCCCCGGGTCCGACCGAGCGCCTTCTCGATCGCGAGCAGGGCTTCGAGCAGCGCGCGCGGCGATATTGTGCACTCTACACTTATCGCGGCATTGAGGAACGCAGGTTGGTCCACGAGCCCTACGGGCGCGGTCTCGTAGACCGTCGAACGCGCATTGCTCCGCACGCCGGCGATGCCCTCGATTCTCCGGACGGCGTCGCGCATCGTCGCGAGCCGATCGCCGAGGTTGGCCCCGATTCCGATGACCGCGCGCATCACGCCGCTCGATGCCGTGCGAAGCACGGTTCGCCGAAGGCGACGCAGTCTCCACCAGAACAGAAAGTGAATGGGCTCATGATCCTGAAAGAACCACCAGCCCGTTCACGGCGTCTTGCCCTGGAGCTGCAGCGGGTTGCTCAGCCGGCCGGTGAAGCCGCCGTTGATCTTTCCGTCCTGCACGAAGAAGAAGAACGAGCGGTTCGGCCCGGGGCCCTCGCGCAGGCCGCCCACCGCGGCCTCGAGCGTGATGACCGCGCCGGGATTGGTGTTGAAGCGGATACCGTGCACCTGCGTCGTCGTCGTGGTCTGCGCGTCGATGCGCGAGCCGTTCGAGATCACGGCCGAGCCGTTGTCGATGGCCGTCGAGTCGAGGTTGGAGATGGTGCCCGAAGCGGCCGTCGCGCTGAGCACGACGTCACATGCCTGCTGGGACTTCGCGGTGTCGCACGTCCACCACACGTGCCATTTCCCGCCCCCGAAGTACTCGCTGAACACGCCGACGCCCTGACCGGGATCCGCGTTCATCACCTGATCGGTGTCGAGGACGGCGAGGATCGGCGACGTGCTGACCCCCGAAGGATCCGGGGCTGGGGTGCCGCCGACGGTGCCGGAGCCGACCGGCGTTGCCGGCGCAGGATCGTTGGCGAGTCGCCGCGGAGGCGCATCCTCGATCACGCACGCGACGAGCGACGTCGTGAGCGCGATGAGGGCAAGCGAGGACGACGACACGAGCTTGGTCAGGGTCATGAGCTCACCTGTGACCGCCGCGCGAGGATCCACGCGAGGCCGGCGCTGAAGGACGAGAAGCAGGAGCAGACACGTGCGGTGCCGAGTAGCTCGGCGCAGATCGCATCGAAGGGGCGGGCGTGGACGGGTGGTAGCTCTGCGCCGGTTGCGAGAAGCTCGGTGCGGCGCGGTACGTCGGCGCCGACTGCGAGATGCCCGGCGACGGTGAAGGGCGATAGGACGGAACCGGCGTCGAGCGGTACTGCGGGACCGACTGCGCCTGCGCGCTCGGCGAAGGCCGGTAGCTCGGTACCGTCGCCGCCGGACGCGGAGACGAGGGCTGCACGCCCTGCACCTGCGGAGAGCGCGCGACCGAGTCGACGCGGTTGTTCGTGACCGGCGAGCGGTTGTCGAACGAAGGACGCGGCGAAGGGCTCGCGACGACAGCGTCGTGATCGAGGCGGCGGCGGACCGGCGCGGTCGCCGGCGGCGCGGCGCCATGAGCGACGGCAGTGGCCGGCGAAGCGAAGGCCTGAGCGCGAGCGAGGCCCGCGTTGTTGCTCGGAGGAGCGACCACCATCTTCGGGCTCACGCCGAGCTCCGAGGGACGCGGACCGACGGTGGGCGTCGCCGCGATGCGCCCGCCGCCGGCGCCGACCGTGGGCGTCGCCGCGACGCGCCCGCCGCCGGCGCCGCCACCACCGCCACCACCAACGGAGGGTGCCGAGGCGACGTACGGACGCGTGCGAGACTCGTGCTCGCGTGCGCGCGGATCGTTGCCGTAGATGGCGTGGCGACCAACGTACGGATCGTAGAGATAGTCGCGCTGGCAGTACGAGTAATAGGGCGAGTAACCCCAGCCCCAGCCGACGGCGTAGCCGTTCGACCAGTACCAGCTCGGTCCGAGCGGCGCCCAGCCGACGTAGTCGTATCCCGAGCCGTAGCGCCAATCGACCCAGGCGCCGGCGTAGGTTCGACCGGGGATCCAGACCCAGCCGTGATGACCGACGTGCGCCCAGCGACCGTAATGGAACGGCGCCCAGCCCCACGAGTAGTCGGAGACCCAGACGTAGTTGGTGTCGTCCGCGTAGGTCCAGTGACCCGCGGTCGTGTACGGAACGAAATCGGTGCCGACCTCGGCCTCCGACGGAACCCACACGGTGCCGTAGGTGGAGTCGTCGACCCACTGCCCGTGTCCGTCGAGCGCGGGCTTGAACTCGGTGAGCGCGCTGGGATCGGTGTCCGAGTACTGCGTGGGATCGGCGCCGAGGGCGATGTCGCCGGGCGCAGCCTGCACGTTCTCGGCGTTCGGAGCGGCTGCCGCCCGTGCGTTCACGCGTGCTTGCAGGTCCTCCGAGGAGATGGGCTCGGGGGTCTGCTCCACGCTCGTGTCGCCGACTGGCGCGTAGCCGACCGGGAAGCGCGGCTCGGGCTCGTACCCGGGGGCCGGTCCGCATCCGATCGCCAGCGCCGAGGTAGCCGCAAGCGCTACCACCGCCATGATCTTCGTCGCCCGTTCCCAGCCCGTCCTCATCGCTACCGGTTCCTCTCTGATGGTCCCGTAATCGTAACTCTCTTGCCGTGCGATTGCTTGGCTGCAACCTGCGAGCCGCTTCCTCACGTTGGACGGATCGCAGGGAAAACCAAGGTTGGTTACGAAAAAATAATGCTCCGCTAGAGGTCGGTCACCGCGCCCGCACCCATCCCGACCGCCGTTCTCGCGAGGTTCGACTCCCTGGCAAGCGAGGTGTGGTGGATTGCCATTACGACCGCGTAACGAAGCGCGTCCTGGAGTGCACGTGCGGACACGACACCAGTGTGACCGGAAGTCCACATCAAGCCCTGGCGCAATGCGTCTGGCGTGGCCGTTGCCAGCGCTGTTAGCCTCGCACTCATGGCGCAGACGTCTGGGATGATCGACAAAATCGGCGCGATGCAGGACTTCAAGCTGTATCGCGAGCTGCACTGGGAGGGCTCGTTCGAGGAGTACCTGGCGATCGTGCGCGAGCGTCCGCAGGTCACTCGCAACGCCTACCAGCGCCTCTACGACATGGTGATCTCCTTCGGAACAGAGGAGTACATCGACAACAAGAAGAAGCTGACTCGCTACAACTTCTTCCGCGACGAGATGAACGGCGGCGCGAACGCCATCTTCGGGCTCGACATCCCGCTGATGCGGTTGGTCCACGTCCTCAAGGCTGCGGCCGAGGGCTACGGCCCCGAGAAGCGCGTCATCCTCCTCCACGGACCGGTCGGGTCCTCGAAGAGCACCATCGCGCGGCTGCTGAAGCAGGGCGTGGAGTACTACTCGCGGACCGTCGACGGTGCGCTCTACTCGTTCGACTGGGTGAACCTCGGGGACACCGATCTCGCCGGCTCGAATACCGATCGCTTTCCCAGCCCGATGAACGACGAGCCGCTGCGCCTCATCCCCATGGACTGGCGCACCAAGGCCATCGAAGAGGCCGCGCTCTCGAACGAACAGTACAAGGTCCGCGTCGACGGCGATCTCGATCCCGCGTCGCGCTTCATCTTCAAGAACCTCATGACCAAGTACGAGGGCGACTGGGGCAAGGTGGTGCGCAATCACGTGCGCTGTCGCCGCCTCGTGCTCTCCGAGAAGGACCGCGTCGGCATCGGCACGTTCCAGCCCAAGGACGAGAAGAACCAGGACTCGACCGAGCTCACCGGCGACCTGAACTACCGCAAGATCGCCGAGTTCGGCTCGGACTCCGATCCGCGCGCGTTCAACTTCGACGGCGAGTTCAACATCGCGAACCGCGGCATCCTCGAGTTCGTCGAGATCCTCAAGCTCGACGTCGCGTTCCTCTACGATCTCCTCGGCGCCACGCAGGAGCGCAAGATCAAGCCGAAGAAGTTCGCGCAGACCGACATCGACGAGGTCATCCTCGGCCACACCAACGAGGCCGAGTACAAGAAGCTCCTGAACAACGAGTTCATGGAAGCGCTCCGTGATCGCACCGTGAAGGTCGACATCCCGTACATCTCCAAGGTGTCCGAGGAGGTGAAGATCTACACGAAGGACTTCACGACCGACCGCGTGGGCAAGCACGTCGCGCCGCACACGCTGTACGTCGCCGCGCTGTGGGCCGTGCTCACGCGGCTCGAGGATCCCAAGAAGCACTCGCTGTCGCTGCTCCAGAAGGCGAAGCTGTACGACGGCAAGACCCTCCCGGGCTTCACCCAGGACAATATCAAGGAGCTCCGCAAGGAGGCGCAGCGCGAGGGTCTCGATGGCATCTCGCCGCGCTACATCCAGGACAAGATCGCGAACGCCCTGGTCAGCGACAAGGCCGAGGGTGCGATCAACCCGTTCATGGTGCTGAACGAGCTCGAGAGCGGCCTGCGTAACCACTCGCTGATCTCGAGCGACGAGCAACGCAAGCGGTTCGGCGAGATGCTCTCGGTAGTCAAGCAGGAGTACGAGGACATCGTCAAGAACGAGGTCC
>JAYTOQ010000322.1:0-8333 GCA_043747665.1 Polyangiaceae bacterium
CGTTCATCATCGCGTCGTATGCGTTCACGTCCGAGGACGCGCACGTCGACCGGTGGTCGAAGGTCGATCTCGGCTTCACGCATTTCTCGGTGAATCTGGGCGGCGCTGCCGTCGGCGGGCTGATGATCCTGCGCGTGGTGACCGTGGTGCTCGCGTCGCGCATCGCGCGCACCGGTGACACGCGCGCCATCGCGCTCGGGCTGCGAAAGCTCGGCGCGCCGGACGTGATCGCGGCATCGATGGATGCCGTGCTCGCGCTGCTCGGCACCGACGAGCGCATGCGCGGTCGCGGTGGGGGCGGCGGAGGCGGAGGCGGAGGCGGAGGCGGCGGCGGAGGCGGGAGGAATCGCACGCCGAGCGGCTTCGTGGCCGGCGTCCGCGGGTTCTGGGCCAGCCTGCGACGCATCGCGCGCGGCGACGTCGGGCCCATCGTCGAGCGTATGCATCGGCAGATCGCGCGTGCCGAGGAGTACGTCGATCGCGTCGACGACGAGCACGAAGACAACGCCGACGACGGGCCCGCGCGGCCGCGACGCGATCGCCGCCTCGCGAAGGACATCGCGCTCATCGCAGGTCTGTCGCTGACGATGCTCGGGATCAAGGCGCTCAAGCTGCTTCCGAGCATCCCATTTGCGCCCGGTCACAAGCTGGTGCTGCTCACGCCGCTCTACATCGTGGCGACGCTTCGCACGCGGACGCGCTTCGGCGCGACGCTCACCGGCCTCGTGATGGGCTCCGTCGCGTTCCTCCTCGGTGACGGGCGCTACGGCATCTTCGAGATCCTGAAGCACATCACGCCGGGCCTCGTGTGCGACCTCTTCGTACCGCTCATGGTCCGGCTTCACGGCACGAAGCAGCCGGGGCCTCTTGCATGGTCGATCCTCGGCGGCATGATGGGGCTAGGCCGCTTCGCCACCATCTTCACCATCACGCTCGCAGTTCAAGCGCCGTCGGTCGCGTGGGCGTTTCTCGTCCCAGGGCTCCTCATCCACACCACGTTCGGGATACTCTCCGGGTTCGTCAGCTCGCCCCTGATCCGCGCGCTGGCCCGCGAAAATACGGACGGTGTGCCGGCTGTGACAGGAGTTGTTGCGAGCCATCCGGCCGAAGGCATGACAAGGGAAGAGACATGACGAAGTTGGTCACGGGCGACGGACGAACGCACATCGAGTCCGCGCTCATGCGGGAATCACTCGTCGACAAGCGCGTCATCGCGAAGACGAGCTCCGAAGAAGAGTTCGCGATCATGCCCGACGTGGTGATGGTCGGCATCGGCGGCCAGTCGATCTTCGATCGCGGCAAGGGCGCAGTCCGTCCGCTCGTCGAGGAGCTCGCCAACATTCGCGCGAGCAAGAAGCACAAGATGGTGCTGTCGGTCGGCGGCGGTACGCGTGTCCGTCACACGATGAGCGTGGCGCTCGATCTCGGCCTGCCGCTCGGCGGTGTCGCGCAGCTCGTGGGCGCGATGGAGGAGTGCAACGCCGTCTTCTTGAACGCGCTCCTCGCCAAGTACGGCTCGATCGTGATGCAGCGCGAGCACTTCTGGGAGCTCCCGCTGTACCTCGAGACCGGGATGCTACCGATTGTCATCTCGACGCCGCCGTACCACTTCTGGGAGCCGCCGCCGGAAGACAAGGGCTGCCTTCCGACCCACGGCTCGGACTTCGGTCTCTTCATCCACGCCGAGGTGCTCGGCGCGCGGCGAATCATCTTCGTGAAGGACGAGGACGGTCTCTACGACAAGGATCCCAAGAAGCACGCTGACGCGAAGCTGATCAAGAAGACCACCCTTGACGCGCTGCTGAAGAACATGCCCGAGGAGCTGATCCTCGACCACGCCATGTTCACGACCTGGCAGCGCGCGCGGCACATCAAGCACGTGCAGATCGTCAACGGGCTCGTGCCCGGTCAGCTGACCAAGGCCCTCGCCGGCGAGCCGGTCGGCACCATCATCGTGAAGGAATCCTGAGATGAACAGCCCCCACGAACGCCGCAAGCTGCCGAGCAAGCTCGCTGATGTCTCGCTCACGTCGAAGAGCGACGCGAAGGGCTTCGACTACTCGCCCGTCGCGATGATGCCCGACGTGAAGGTCATCAAGGTGGGCGGCCAGTCGATCATGGACCGCGGCCGCGAGGCGGTCTTCCCGATCCTGGACGAGCTCGTGGCCGTGAAGGACAAGTACAAGCTGCTCCTGTGCTGCGGAGGCGGGACGCGCGCGCGTCACGTCTACGCGGTGGCCAGCGATCTCGAGCTGCCGACCGGCCTTCTCGCCGCGCTCGGCGGCTACGTGCCGCGTCAGAACGCGCGCATGCTGCAGATGCTCCTCGCCAAGCATGGCGGCATTTACATCATGAACGACGACTTCGAGAAGCTGCCGCTCTACTTCAATATGAACTGCATCCCGATCATGACGGGCATGCCGCCCTTCGGTTACTGGGAGAAGCCCACCGAGGGCGGCCGCATCCCGGAGCACCGCACCGACGCTGGCGTGTTCCTCACCGCGGAGGCGCTCGGCTGCAAGCGCGCGCTTTTCATCAAGGACGAGGCCGGGCTCTTCGAGGACGACCCGAAGAAGAACAAGAGCGCGAAGCACATCCCGCGCATCACCGCCGAGGAGCTGCTGAAGGCCGACCTCCCCGACATGGTGCTCGAGACCGTCGTCATCAAGTACCTGACGCGCTCGCGCTTCTGCACCGAGCTCCAGATCATCAACGGCCTCGAGCGGGGCATGATCACGCGCGCGCTGGAAGGCGAGGATGTCGGGACGCTCATCACCGCGAAGTAGCCTCGCCGGCGTGCGCATCGCGGTGACCGTCATGGTCGCTGCCTGCGTCACGCTGGGCAGCGTCGCGTGCGACGACAGGCGTGGCGCCGGCGGACCGGGCTCCGGCTCCGGCTCCGGCTCGGGCTCGGGCTCCGGCAGCCGCAAGGGCGAGCCTCTCCTCGTCGCCGCCGCGTCGGATCTCTCGAGCGCGTTCGCGGACGTCGGTCCGGCCTTCGAGCGCGCCTCTGGCAAGCACGTCGAATTCAGCTTCGCGTCGACGGGCGTCCTCGCGAAGCAGCTCGCCGAGGGCGCTCCCTACGACGTCTTCGCAGCCGCGAACATGGCGTACGTCGACGACGTCGTGCGCGCGCAGGCCTGCGACGGCGCGACGAAGCAAGTCTACGCACGTGGTCGCCTCGTCATGTGGTCGAAGGACAAGGCGCTCCTACCGGCGACGCTCGAGGGGCTTCGCGACCCGAAGCTCACGAAGATCGCCATCGCGAATCCCGAGCACGCTCCGTACGGGATGGCGGCGCAACAGGCGATGCAGCGCGCAGGCGTGTGGGACGACGTGAAGCCGCGCACCGTCTACGGTCAGAACGTGCAGCAGGCAATGATGTTCGCGCAGTCGCGCAACGCCGAGATCGCGGTGGTCGCGCTCTCGCTCGCCATCGAGTCCGGCGGCAGCTACGTGATCGTCGATCCGCAGCTCTACGCTCCGCTCGAGCAAGCGATGGTGATCTGCAAGGGTGGCGCGGGTGGCGGCAAGCCGAACGAGGCGCGCGCGTTCCTCGATTTCGTCGCGTCGGAAGCCGGTCACGCGATCATGCGCAAGCACGGCTTCCTACTTCCCGGAGAAGACGTGCCTCTTTCGACGTCGAAGTAGACACTCTTGGATTTTGGGCCCCTCTTCCTTTCGTTCGAGGTCGCGACGATCGCGACCGCCTTCGCGGCGGTGATTGGCATCGCCATCGCCGCGCTGCTCGCGAACTACCGCTTTCCCGGGCGCGATCTGCTCGACGTCGTGTCGACCGCGCCCATGGTCATGCCGCCCACCGTGCTCGGCTACTACGTGTTCGCGACGCTCGGACAGGGCACGATCATCGGTCGCGCGTACACCGCGCTCACCGGCAGCACGATCGTGTTCACGATGACCGGCGCGGTGGTCGCGGCGACCATCAGCGCGCTGCCGCTGGTCGTGAAGAGCGTTCGCGCTGCGCTGGAGCAGACCGATCCGACGTTGATGCTCGCGGCGCGCACGCTCGGCGCCACGAAGCTGCGCGCGCTCTTCTCGGTGCAGATGCCGCTGGCCACCCGTGGGGTCGCCGCGGCCCTCATGCTGGCGTTCGCGCGTGCCATCGGCGAGTTCGGGATCACGTTGATGGTGGCTGGCGACATACCCGGCAAGACGCGGACGGCGTCGCTCGCCATCTACAGCGCGGTCGAAGCGCAGCGAAACCGCGAAGCCACGTCGATGGTGGTGGTGCTGACGGTCCTCGTCCTCGGTCTGCTGTACGCGGGCGGAAAGCTCACCGCGCCTCCTGCGGAGAACCGGTGACCAACGCGCTCGCGGTGCGGATCGTGCTGCGCACGAGGTCGTTCACGCTCGACGTGGCGTTCGAGGTGAAGCCCGGCGTCACCGTGCTGTTCGGTCCGTCGGGCTCGGGCAAGAGCCGCACGCTGGGCTGCATCGCCGGCATCGTGCGGCCCGACGAGGGCCGGATCACGCTCGGCGACGACGTCTGGTTCGACGACGCGCGGCGGTTGGAGCTCGCCATCCACGAGCGCCGCGTCGCGTACGTGTTCCAGTCGCTCGCCCTCTTCCCGCACATGACGGCGGCGGATAACGTCATGTACGGCATCAGCCGAACGATGCTCAAGGCCGATCGACGCGCCATCGCGGACGAGATGCTCGGCAAGATGCGCGTCGGTCACCTCGCCGCTCGGAGGCCGCAGACCTTCTCCGGGGGCGAGGCACAGCGCGTCGCGCTGGCTCGCGCGTTCGCGATGAAGCCGCGGGCGCTCCTCCTCGACGAGCCCTTCTCGGCGCTCGATGCCGGGGTCAAGCTCGAGCTCCTCGCCGAGGTCGGCGAGTGGCTCGCGCGCGAGAAAATTCCGGCAATCCTGGTCACTCATCACGCCGAGGAGGCCAGCGCGCTCGGCGATCAGGTGGTGATGCTCGAAAAAGGCCGGGTGGTGCGGGAGGCCGCCATCGACGATCCGACGCTATCGTTGCCGAAGATAGGCGCGGCCGCTAAGTAGGTGGGCGAAATGCCCGTCATCACGCCGGAAGAGCTCCAGCGTTGCCTCGTCCTGCTCGAGTCGATCCTCGAGGACCGCACGCTCCTCAGCGACATGCCCGACGACCTGCGTGTCGCGTTCCTCATCGCGGCGGGCCGGGTGTCGAGACCCACGCGTGAAGAGAATCGCCACGGCGCGAAAGCGTTCCGACGCATCGTGCGGAAGAAGGTGCTGACGCACGATCGCGAGGTGCGTGCGTCGACGGAGATCCGCACGACGCGACGCGCCGAGGTGTTCGAAGCGCCGCCGCAGCTCGTCGAGGGCCATGCGGCTGCGGGTGGCGCAGGGGGGCGTGATGCTGCGACCGACGCCCGCGAGCTGATCAAGCCGCGTGCTTGCTACGTCTGCAAGACGGAGTTCACGAAGCTTCACTTCTTCTACGACGCGATGTGCGGTGCGTGTGCCGATCTGAACTACAAGAAGCGTTTCCAGACCGCGTCGCTCGAAGGCCGCATCGCGCTGATCACGGGCGCGCGGATCAAGATCGGGTTCCAGGCGGCGCTGATGATGTTGCGCGCGGGGGCGCGAGTGATCGTCACGACGCGCTTCCCACGGGACGCGGCATCGCGCTTCGCGCGTGAGGCCGACTTCCCGAAGTGGCAGGAGCGCCTCGAGGTCTACGGCCTCGATCTCCGTCACGCGCCGAGCGTGGAGATGTTCGCGCGCTATCTCACGCAGACGAAGGAGCGGCTCGACATCCTCATCAACAACGCCGCGCAGACGGTGCGCAGGCCGGCGGGCTTCTACGCGCACATGCTCGATCTAGAGCAGCGCCCTTTCGACAGCCTTCCGCGCGAGCTCCGGTCCGTGCTTGGCGGGCACGAGGCGGTGAAAGCTGCGCTGGCCGTCGGGCCCGTCGAGGCGCATGTGCTCGGCGCGGGCGCGGGCGCGGGCGCGGGCGCAGGCGCAGGCGCAGGCGCAGGCGCAGGCGGGGCGGGCTTCGTGGCGTGGCATGGTGAAGGGCCGGGCATCGGCATCCGGTCGTCCGCGGAGCTCTCGCAGGTACCGTGTGCCTATGACGACGCCTCGAACGATGCGGAGATCTTCCCGGCGGGGCGTGCCGATGCGGATCTGCAGCAAGTCGATCTCCGCGCGGTCAACAGCTGGCGTCTGAAGCTCGGCGACGTGCCGTCTCCGGAGATGCTCGAGGTTCAGCTGGTGAACGCGGTGGCGCCGTTCATCCTGTGCAGCAAGCTGAAGGCGCTCATGCAGCGACATCCCACGGGCGAGAAGCACATCGTGAACGTATCGGCGGTGGAAGGTCAGTTTTCGCGGCGGACCAAGACGGACAAGCACCCGCACACGAACATGGCCAAGGCCGCGCTGAACATGATGACGCTCACGAGCGCGCCGGACTATGCCGCGGACGGCATCTTCATGAACGCGGTCGATACGGGGTGGGTCACGGACGAGGATCCGGCGGCGCTTTCGGCGCGAAAGCAAGAGATGCACGACTTTCAGCCGCCGCTCGACATCGTGGACGGCGCAGCGCGCATCTGCGACCCCTTCTTCTCCGGGCTCCTGACGGGCGAGCACGTGTGGGGCAAGTTCCTGAAGGACTACGCTCCGTGTGCGTGGTGACCTCGGGTAGACTGTTCCCATGGCAGCAGGAACGGAACGTCGACGTCATGTTCGTCTGAAGCCCAGCGCCGATGTCCCAGCGCTTGTATCGCTGGTCGGCGACGGGCTCATGCGGGAGATGGTTGACGTCGTGGACATCAGCGTCGGCGGCATGGCGCTAACGGCGGCGGTGCTCAACGGCACGCCGCTCGGCAAGCGCATGAAGCTCCAGATCGCGCTCGGTGGCGCCGAGGAGCACTCGATCGACGTCGTGGTGCGCTGGACGAGCGCTGGCATTGTTGGCGTCGAGGTGGTGGATGCGGAGCCGCGGGCTGCGCAAGCGATCAGCCGCTACGTGTCCGAGCTGCTGGAGCGTGGCGGCTCGGCCTGAGGCGCGTGCGCGTGCGGGCACGCGCGCCGGCGCGCATGCCGTGTTCGCCTGCGCTTCTGGCGGCGGAGCCTTCCCGCGAGCGTCGGGTCGGGCGGCCGCCGTCGCAATGGCGGGTCCTTTCCCGGCTTGGTGAGGTAAAGGGTCCACGACGTATCGCCGAGGTGCTTGGCGACGCGGCGAAGCGTGTCGTTCAATCGGTCGACAGCGCGAAAGCTCTTCCAGGAGCGCTCTCCGAAGGCACGCTCGAAGCGACGTTGAAAGGGGCGCTTCTTGAGGACATGCCGAACCGTTCGTCGCAGGCGCATCGCGCCGAGCGCCGTGAGTGAGACGAGGAAGGTACGACGATCGAAGGGCGATCGGCGGCGCTGGACGAGCCCGAGCTCGATGAGGCGTCGCACCATCTTGCTCGCGCTGGTCCGTGAGATCCCGAGCGCACGCCACAGGAGGTGCTGCGGAGGCTCGACGCGAAACCCGCTGATCGCCTGCATGAAGTCGTAGCGCGTCGGCGTCAGCCCCACGCGCATCGACAGCGGCCGAGCGGCCGCGACCGAGCGCAGATGCGCGCGCTTCATCTGAAAAATGAGAAAATGCACGGTGCCTCCGCCCCGGCGCCGGCGCCCTCGTCGCGCCACCTCCGCGTCCACGCCCGAACGCACCGCGCGTGCCACCCGCGCAGCCCCGCCGCCCCCCCAAATTGGCCATGCGTCCAAGTTCGCAAGCTAGCTTGCGAAAAGTGGGATGAGCCGGCGCGGGGGGGTGGAGGGGGGCAGGCGTGGGTGGCGTGGCCATATGGCCCGGACAGATTTGGGGGTGGCCGCGGACAGAGGGAGAGCGGGAGTGGGGACCGCGCCCAGCGACTGTCAGTCCTTGAGGCGGAGGCCGATCGGGAGGCCTTCGCCGAGGATTGCGACGCGCTCGTCTTCGCCCATGTCGACCAGCTCGCGCACCGCGCGGACCCACGCGTCTTTCGCGCCGGCCGAGACGAGCTTCTTCGCCACCTCGAGGCGGATTCTCTCCGACACGTCACGCGCGCGGTCGCCCGTCACGCGCGCGAGCTGCACGGCGGCATGAGGGGCCGTCGCCACCGATGCCCACTTCAACTTGAGAAGACGCTCCAGCCACACCTCCGCCGTCTTCGCCGAGACCACATGGTGCACGCTCGCGTAGACCGGGACACGCGCGCCGACTCGGCCGATCGCGCCCCACAAACGCGGGTCATCCGAGCCCCAGGTCTTTTCGTGGATCCACTCGCCCAGCTGCACACGCCGCGCGACCGGGACTCGCTCGAGCGCCGCCAGCGTCGCCAAGAGCTCGTC
>JAYTOQ010000323.1:0-9157 GCA_043747665.1 Polyangiaceae bacterium
ATCGCGATGGCGAGCGCCCCCGCGGCATTGCCGGGCGCTGAGCCGCCCGTGTGTCCGAGCACGGCGCCCAGCGCGAGGACGCCGAGGGCAATATGTGCAACATACAGCGATCGCCCGAGCCTGCTCGACCCGCGAACCCTCGCCAGCAGCCGCGGGGCGCGCTTCACCCCCGAGTACCCGACGAGCATGACCATGAGCGCGCCAGCCACAGCGCCGCTCGCCCACGCCGACCACGCCGCGGCCCAGAGCCCGCAGCCACCCGCGGCCGCCCCGACCATCCATGGCCACGAAGCGATCTTGTGCGGAAAGAGCCCGAGCGCGTTCGCTCTCGCTCCGGCGCTCGCGCCGGCTCCGGCTCCGGCTCCACCAAGAGCCGTCGCCCGCGGCGTGCTCCTCAGCTCCACGAGCGCCTCGTTCGGATCGATCCTCGCGATCGCCTGCGTCGGGCACGACGCCACGCACACCGGCCCCGCCGCGGAGCCCGCGCACAGATCGCACTTCACGGCGACGTCGGGGTACGCGCTCTTCGCCGCGCGGGGAGCGATCTGGATGTTGTCCCACGGGCACGCCTTCGCGCAGCTCCCGCACCCGGTGCAGAGGTCCTCGCGGATGAAGACCTCGCCGCGGGCGTCACGCCCGATCGCGCCAGTCGGGCAGTCGATCATGCAGCTCGGGTTCTTGCAGTGCTGGCAGCTGTTCGGGACCAGCAGCGGCGCCCACTCGACCTCCTTGGCGAGGCGCACCACGCGCGCCACCACGTCCTCGTCGGGCCGCGCGGCCACGTCATCCTCGCGCTGCACCACCACCTTGTCGCCGCGGCGGACGAGGCGCGAGATGCCGTCGTCATGCGTCGATGCGCAGCTCCACGCGCAGTGACCGCAGCGCACGCACGAGTCCTGGTCGATGACGAGCAGCGAGCGCGCCACGCGCATGCGGTAGAGGTCCTGGAACACGTGCGCGGTGGTCCGCGTCCCTCCGCCGAGGAGCTGCGGCGGCAGACCGGTCGCGCGCACGCGACGCGCGCCTTCGAGCGCCAGCGCGTTGCGCCTCGCCACGACGAGGAACACGTCGCGCGGGATGGCCACCAGCCAGGCCGGTCCCAGGGCCACGACCGCGACGCGACGCACCGAGCGATCCTCGAGCTCCTCGTCACCGAACAGATCGCCGCCCCCGAGATAGGCCTCGACGCGCGGCTTCCCGCGGTCGTCGGTCTGCGCCTGAAGGAGACCGTCGGCGACGAGATAGGCGCTCTCGGCCACCTCGCCCTCGCGATAGACGTGCTCGCCGCGCGGGACCTCGACATGCCGCACGGCATCGAGGAGCACCTCGAGATCGCGCTCGGGCAGCACGCGCGTGAAGCTAGTGGTTCGCAGCAGGTCCACGGTGGCCGCGCGCTTCAAGGTGCGCTCCAGCCGCGAAGCGATCTCGCCGCCACCCGCACGCCCGATGGCGCGACGGAGGACCGTGAGCGGTACCTCGGCGACGAGCGCGGGCTCGCGAAGCGCAGACCGGGCCTCCATCTGCCGCACGCCGAACGCCACGACGGTCGCCTCCTCGCCGAACACCTCGCCGCGCCCCGCACGCCGGATCAAGGTCGCCTCTGCCTCGCCGCGCCGGACCGCGGTGAGCTCGCATGCGCCTTCGATCACGACGTACAGCGCGTCGGCGGGCTCGCCGGCGCGATACACGACGTCGCCGCTCGCCAGCGTGAGTAGCCGACCCGCAGCCTCGATCTCGCCACGCGCGCGCGCGTCGATGCCGCGCAGGACGACCGCGTCCCACACCATCTCGGGCCAGCGCGCCTTCGTGGCGGCTGCTGCGGGGAGTGCGCCGGCGTCCATCAGTCGATGGTCGTGCTCGCCTCGGCGAGGTCGATGGGGTGATTGCGCCTGAGCATCGAGGTGGTGAGCAATGCGCCGCTCGGCCGGAGGCCCGCCGCGGCCTTCCGCGCCTCGTAGTCGGCGAACGCGCGGAGGAGGAACGGCGGGAATGGCCGGAAGCGCAGCTTCGCACGGACGACGTAGGGCGCGGGATGACCCGCCGTCTCGAGCTCGTACGTGTAGCGGATGACCGGGCCCGGCGGCACCGAGCGCGTGTCGAGGATGGCATCGGGCGCCTTCGCCACGCCGCGATCGGCATCGAGCGCGCCCACCGGAAAATACGTCTCGAAGAACGCGTTCGACCCGCTGAGGTTGGAGCGACACTCTCCGGTGTCGAGATCGTAGAGACCGTCGTCGAAGCGATCGGCGCGCGTGCGCCCCTGCCCTGGCCCCGCTTGACACTTGCCTTCGCGATCGATGAAGCCAATGCACTTCACGCAGCGCAGGAAGCCGTTCTGGAAGTTGACGAGGCCCTTGCCGCGGAAGGTGGTCCCGCCGAGGACCGGGTTGGGATTCCAGCGCGGCAAATCGGGACCGTCGACGACGTCGGCGCCGAAGACGCCCTGCGGCTTGCCCTTGAAGTCGAAATTGTCGTCGCGCGTGGTGACGCGCACGAAGGCCTTGTCGCGGAGATCGGCGTCGTCGTCCGAGATGCGGCCCACCTCGTAGACGAGCCCGCCGCGCGCATCGGTGACGGAGAGCTCGACCCAGATCTCGCGCTCCTGGCTGAAGCCGGCGGGGACGCGATGGCCGGCACCGGTGTTCTGCACCTCGACGGGGATCTCGAGCTGTCCTCCGCTGCGCGTCGCGCGACCGAGGCCGAGCTTGAACGTGTGCTCGAGGAGCTGGCGGCGACGGAGCTCGAGGCCGACCGGCGACCCGCTGACGTCGAGCGACGTGTCGTTCGCCCATTTGTCGTCGAACTCGGTGGAGAGCGGCAGATCGACGCTCGTGAAGTAGTGGCTCGCGATGGCGCGCGGCTCGCTCGACGAGGACGCGACCATACCTCGCGGCCTCTCACCAGGCGCGCGCGACTCGAAGTGGAAGCCAGTCGGACAGCCGTCCTTTCCGGCACCGGAGGCGCTGCCCGCGCCCGCCACGCACACGCCGGGGTACAGGCTCATGTGGCAGTCCTGGCAGGTCGCTGCGCGACGGCCGGCGGTCTTCTCCGTGTCGGCCCACGTCCTCCACTCCGAGTAGGCGTTGCGGAGGCGCTTGAAGTGCTCGCCCTTCTCGCGGACGCCGAGAGAGTCGGTGCCGAAGAGACGAACATCGTGGCACGCGCCGCAGAACTCGCTCGAGCCGAGGTAGCTCTTCGCGTCCGAAGGCGTGCGGCGATGAACGATGGGATCGCCGGCGCCGCCCGGGCCGAGCGTCCGCGCGACGAACGAAGAAGAGTCGAGCCGGTAGCCGCTGTTGCCGATGCCCGACACGCCGGTGCCGTCCTCGGGGCGCATGCGGAAGACGGCGCCCGTCGTGAACGAGGTCCACGTCGCGTTGCCCTCGTACTCGCCGGAGCGCGCCGCGCCGCTCGCATGCACGGGACCGATGGTCTGGTGGCAGACGGCGCAAGAGACGCCCTCCATTGCAGCGGTCGAGAGGAGATCCTTCACCGGCCTCCGGGCGTTGCTGGCGCCACCTCCGGATGACTGGGCGCTCCACGCGGGCACCTTCGTCGCGAGGTTGTCGCCTGCCGCGTGGCAGTTGACGCACCAGTGCTCGCCGCCGGCGCCCGTGATGGTGAGGCCGGTCTTGTCGTCGCGGCAGACGTCACCGGACGCGCGGCGCAGCACGCCGGCGCCGTTGGGGCAGCGCGTGTCGCGTCCCACCTGCTCCTCGATCACGCTCTCGAGCGCCTCGAAGAGCGGGCTCTTCACGGCGTGCGCCATCACCGAGCGTTGCCATTCGGTGACCTGACGCGTGTGGCAGCCAGCGCACGCGGCCGAGGTCGTTTGCTCGAGCGGCCTCTGCGCGACGATCGCGATCGACGATGACGCCGTCGCGGGCGGGGCGGATGCGCGCGACGTGACAAGACCAACTACGGCGACGACGAGACCTACGGCGATGGGGAGGGCGGTGAGGAGGGCGCGTGCGGGCGCGGGGGCGCGTGCGGGGGCAGGTGCGGAGGCACGCGCACGTGCGGGTGCGGGACTGCGGCGACCGCCGTCTTCGAGGCCGACCGCCTTCGCCGGCTCGCCTTCCCGCACGATCTCTTCGCAGCGGCGCGCGATCTCCTCGGCGCTGCCTGGGCGCCTTGACGCGTCGGGATCGAGCATCGCGAGGATCAGGCTCTGCGTGCCCGGCCGGAGCGCGCGCGCGACGTCGTCGTCGAACGGCGGCGCCGCGGAGGACTGCGCGCGCATGGCGTCGCGAAGGCCGATGCCGGAGAACGGATGCGCGCCCGCGACGAGGCGATAGGCCGCGAGACCGAGCACGTAGCGGTTCGCGGCGTTGTCCCACGGCGCGCCGCCCGCCTGCTCGGGCGGCGTCCAGCGTGGCGACGGTCCATTGCTCGAGCCGCTCGCGGTCCTCGCATCGCCGCACAGCGCGCGCACGTAGCCGTCCGCGCCGAGCCACGCCTCGGTGCGTCCCGCGCTCGACAGGACCACGTCGGCGGGACGCATCGGACCCGGAAAAATGGCGCTCTTCTCGCAGGCCGCCAGCGCACGCGCGAGATCGCGCACCTTCGCGAGCGCGCTCAGCCCGTCGAGACGCTCGCCCTTCGCGAGCCCGTCGAGCGTGCGCGCCGGAATACGTCGCAGCACGTACGCGCCGTCGTCGTCGCTGCCGAAGCCGACGTCGAAGCCGCCCACGCCCGCCAGGCCGAGCTGCACGAGCTTCTTCACGACGCCCGCATCGGACGCCGCGAAGCACCAGAGCTCCGCGGGCGTCCCCGTGGCGAGCGCGCACGAGAAGCGCGACGCACGACCGATCGCATCGAGCCCCTCTCCGCGCGGTGGGCGTTCGCGGCGGAGCGCCTCCATCGTCATCGGCCTAGGGCTCGCGCGCCGGCACGCGAGACTTCGCTGCGGCCCTGTCGTAGGCGGCGCTGGCCGTCGTCGTGGTCCCGGGATCGCCGACGCTGTCGGCGGTGCTTCGCATGCGAACCAGATACGTCGTCATTCCGGCGACGAGCGACAGCGCGACGATCGCCACCACGGCGAGCCACGTCGGCACCTCGCGCAAGCGCCCCGCGTTCTGCTCGACGAGCGCCACGGTGTCAGTCCGCGGACGCACCGGCTTGTCGTCCGCGTTGCCGCCGGGCGAAGCGCCGCTCGCTGCTGCCGCTCCGCTCCCGCGCGGCGCGGGATTCCACGCGACGGGGTCGGAGCTCTTCGTATCGCCGGCGCGACCGTTCACGGGTGCGTTCGGCATCCGCGGCGTGTGCGGAGCAGCATCCGAGCGCGATGCGCGCGGCGGCCCACCGCGCGAAGGACGTCCCGGCGCCACGTCGGATGCGGCGCGGAAGATCGAGAGGCGCTCGACGATTTCGCGCGCTGACCCCGGGCGATCGTCGGGTTTCTTTTCCAGCATCGCGAAGAGGAGGTCCTCGACGCCGCGCGGCAGGCCCTTGCGGACCTCGTCATCGAGGCCCGGCGGAATGGCTGTACACTGCAAGTTGAGCAGCTCGCGCGGCGACGGCGAGTTGAACGGAGGGTCACCGCAGAGCATCTCGTAGAAGATGAGGCCCAGCGAGTAGAGATCACTCCGCGCATCGATGGTGCGCGCGTCGATCTGCTCGGGACTCATGTACTGGAGCGTGCCGATGCTCTGCGTGTTGGTGCCGTGCATCCCCTCCAGCACCTTGGCGATGCCGAAGTCCATGACCTTGAGCCCGGTGCACGGCGCGTCCTCGGCGCCGCCTTCCGGTGCGATCAGCATGACGTTCTCGGGCTTCAGGTCGCGATGGACGATCGGGGGCTCCTGCTCGTGCGCGACGGCGAGCGCCTCGGCGATGCGGACCACGTGCTCGAGCGCCTCGTGCCAGGGCAGCGTGCCGCGGCGCGTGAGCTCCTGTCGGAGGGTCCGGCCATGGAGGTACTCGAGGACGAGGACGAGCTGGCCGTCCGTCTCCATCGACGCGAGGCTGCGCACCAGGTTGGGGTGCTCGAGATGCGCGAGGATCTGCATCTCGTTGAGGAACAGGCGACGGCCGTCCTCGTGGCGAGTGAGCTCGGGGCGGAGCACCTTGAGCGCGACGCGGCGCTTCGAGAGGCGCTCCTCGGCCTCGTAGACCTTGCCCATGCCGCCCTCGCCGATGAGGCGCTTGACGAGGTATTCGCCGATCCGATCCATCTGTCGCTCCACGGTAGGGACGGTTCCGGACACCCGATCGCCCTGCCAGAAAGGTTCTACGGACGAGCCGCCGCCGGGATCTCCGTCATGTTTCCGATCGTTGCGATCCGCACGCTCGTTGCAGGTCGTCCTCAACGTACCGCACGTTGGACAGGGCTCGTTGCCCGCGGATTTCGCTGCGGGGTGGACGATGGACGGCCGTGTGTGCGTCTCCTCGATGGGTCCGTAAGCTCGCGTTGCCATGAGAAAGTCGTCCTCTCGAACGCTCGTATCGACGCGCGGACAGGGACGAAGTTTCCCGCGCTCGCAAAGAACGCGCGGGGGCGTCTCCCTCTTACGGTGCGCTCGACTCTAGGGCTGGGGTCACCGGCTCACGGCGCGAAGAGGCTACTCGAGGACGGTTCGCGTGGGGCCGCCGGCCGTGACCACGGCGACGATGTCCTGGTGATCGAACGCGAGCACCGCAGGCATGTCCTGCAGCGTGAAGAGCTTGGCTTCGCGGATCTCGAGCGGATTCTTCGGGGCCTTCTGCGGCGGCTCGACGATGCACTCCACGCCGATGGTCACGGCGTGGAAGCGCGGATCGCGCGACGGCCTCGACCAGGCGCCCAGCACCCGCACCAGCTCGAGGTCCACGACGCCCGCTTCTTCTTCGAGCTCGCGATCGAGCGCGACACGCAGCGTCTCACCCCATTCGAGCGTGCCGCCGGGGAGGCCCCAGGTTCCCGTGTCGGCGCGACGAATGAGGAGGATGCGACCATCGCGCGTGCGCGCTACCGCGGTGATGCCGACCACCGGCCTCTTCAGGATGTGTCGCGTCGCCTCGTGGACGATGCCGTACGCCGCCTTGGGGAGCCAGGAGAGGAGCACGCCGTCACCGTAGCGTGAGATCTGTGGTAAATCGCGCGCCATGAAGCTCGTCACGTACACGCACGGTGCGATCGCCCGGCCCGGCCTGCTCGTGTCCGCGCAGAACGCGCCCACCAACGACGACGCGACCGGCGCGGTGGTGCTCGATCTCCTCCGCTCGCTCGCGTGGATCGACGGCAAGACCAGCGGCGGCGGGGATCCGAAGAGCGAGCGACCGCTCGTCGAGAAGTTCGGCGACTCGGTGCTCGGCTTCATCGAGCGCGCGCGCGACGCACGCCCGCTCGCCGTCGAGGCCATCGCCGCTCACGCACGCGGTGAGCTACCGGCGAAGACCGACGCCGGTCCCATCGCGATGCCCGCGAGCGAGGTCACGCTGCTCGCGCCGATCCCGCGCCCGCCTTCGATGCGCGACGGCTACGCGTTCCGCCAGCACGTGGAGACGGCGCGGCGGAACCGCGGGCTCGAGATGATCCCCGAGTTCGACCTGTTCCCGGTGTTCTACTTCACGAACCATCAGGCGGTGATCGGGCCCGGCCCGCTGCACGTGCGTCCCAAGCACCTCGAGCGGCTGGACTTCGAGCTAGAGGCCGCGATCGTGGTGGGCCGTGAGGCACGCGACCTCACCGCTGCCAACGCCGACGAGGTGATCTTCGGCATGACGATCATGAACGACTTCTCGGCGCGCGCGCTGCAGATGCAGGAGATGCTGCTCTCGCTCGGCCCCGCGAAGGGTAAAGACTTCGCGACCGGTCTCGGGCCGTATCTCGTGACGATGGACGAGCTCGAGGACCGCACCGTGAAGACGCCGCGCGGCAACACGTTCGACCTCGGCATGCGCGCGTTCGTGAACGGCGAGAAGCTGTCGCAGGGCAACGTGAACGACATGACGTGGACCTTCGCGCAGATCCTCGAGCGCGCGAGCTACGGCGTCTCGCTCTTCCCAGGCGACGTCATCGGCTCCGGAACCTGCGGCACCGGCTGCTTCCTGGAGCTCAACGGCTCCAAGATCACGAAGGACCAGTGGCTGAAGCCCGGCGACACCGTGGTCCTGGAAATCGACCGCCTGGGCCGCCTCGAGAACACCATCGCCGCCTCCTGAGCCGGGCGGCGCGCGCGAGTCACGCGCGCAAAACGTCCACTTCGTCGAGGAACGCGAGGGCGCGACGGAGGGGCCAGCACGTGATCCAGCTGGCCTCGTCGAGGCCGGCGACCCAGCCGAGGTGGCCGCCGTGAGGTGTCAGCTCGATGCGTACCGACGGCGAGGCCTTCGCGAGCCAGGGGCGGACGGTCGAGCCGGGGACCATCGGGTCGTCGTCGGCGTGGAGGAGAAGCGTCGGCACGTGGATGCGATCGAGCCAGGGCCCGGGGCTCGCGGCTGCGTAGTAGGCGTCGACGTCGCTGAAGCCGTGCATCGGCACGATGATCGTCGAGTCGTAATGGCGGAACGTGCTCATGCGCTTCACGTCGCGCGGGCGGTAGTGCGCGAGGTCGGGATGCTGCGTGGCGAACGCCCGAGCGCCGTTCGAGAGCCCGCGCAGCACGTGGAAGCGATACGGAAGCCGTGCCACGGTATCCATCCACGCGCCGACGCGCGTGTAGTCGAGCGGCGCGGAGATGCTCACCACCGCGCGGAGCGCGTCGGGCGCGGACGTGCCCAGCTCACCGGCAAGCTTCAGCGCCATGCTGCCGCCGCCGGAGAAGCCGAGCAGCACGACACCGTCGACGCGCGGGTCCTTCGCGAGCTCCTCCACCGCCACGCCGAGGTCCGCGGAGAGGCCTGCATGATAGAGCGACGGCGCATCGGGGATGCTCGCGCCCGCGCCGCGCAAATCGAGGCGCACCACATGATGACCCGCGCGATGAAGCGCCACCGCCGCGCGCACCACGTAATGCGAGGCGCTCGAGCCGCCGATGCCGTGCACCACCACCACGGCGAGCCGTCGCGCGACCGCGCCGTCTTCACCGCACGCCCACCATGCCGCAGCATGCAGGGCGTGCGCGCGCCCGCCCTCCCCTTTCGCGCTGTCGAGGTGCAGCCGGAGACGGAGCGGATCGGTGCCCATCGCGGCGTGCGAGCTGGGTGGCGAGAAGAACGGAGCCGCCGCGCCGAG
>JAYTOQ010000324.1:0-3378 GCA_043747665.1 Polyangiaceae bacterium
GCCTTCGCGATCTTCGGCTCGGGCGGATCGGCCTTCTCGGCCGCCGGCTTCGGCTGCGACTGCACCTTCGCGGCGAAGAGATGACCCCTGGGCGCCGGCGGCTTCACGTGCGTTCGCGGGGCGACCTCGCTCTTTGCCGGCGCGACGATGATCGGCGCGGCCATGGCGAGCACCGCAGGCGCGGGCGACGGAGCGATGACGGTCCCGCCGACGACGGGCGCGCTGTTCACGAACGGGCTGACCGGCGACGGCAACGGCGCAGGCGCGGGCGCGGGCGCAGGTCGCGGCGCAGCGGTGAGGGCATTCGGCAGAGCCGCGGCGACCATCGCGGGGGGAGCGTTGTCACGTGCGTCCGCAGCAGCGGCGGCGGCGCGAGCATTCTGTCGGCGCGCATCCATTCCGAGGCCGAGCACGCCGCCGAGCAGCGCGCCAGTGAGAGCGATCATCACGCCCCACTTGATGCTCGGCTTCTCACGAATGACGATCGATCCGGTGCGGCTCGTCGTCTGCGCGAAGTTGCGGCCCGTGGAGTCGGGGCTCATGGCGCCCATGGCCATGGGCGCGAGAGAGTTTGGCGGCGGCGGCGAGGAGAGATCGCCGAACTGTCCGCTGCCGTAGGTCTGCTGCTGCTGCTGCTGGGCGTAGCCGTAGGGCGTGTGCGCGGCCTGACGAGCGAACGCGGGCGCGGGGGCGCGCGGCGCGGCATACGAGGCATACGAGGCGTGCGAGCCCTGCGACGCGTACGAGCCGTGCGAGGCCTGCGAGCCCTGCGAGACAGGCGCTCCGGAGTAGGAGTCCTGACGGACGGCCTCGAAGTCCCCTGACCGCAGGAGATACTCGTCGGGCGGAGGCGGGCGCTTGGAGAACGGCAGCACGGCTCGGTGCGTTGCAGAACCCGAGCCACCTCCGACCCGCTCTGATAGCAGCCAATTTCACTCGCGAGAACGGCGCTGCATGGACAAGTGGGGGTCGAACGATCCATGACCCCGCTGCGGCTGGTGTGCGTCTTGCTGCTCATCGACAGCAGCCTGAGCGCCGTTCCGCCCCGTGAGGTGTACCCACAAGAAGCGCCATCCCACGCACGTCACGCTGAACCGGCAAGGTCTGGCGCGATCGCTATCACGCGCGCGAGCTCAGACCTCGAGCGAGGTCCGCCGCGCCCTCGTCTACGTTCTCCAGAACGAGCGCAAGCACGGATTCGAGCTGCTCGGCCCGTTCATCGACCCGCTCAGCACCGCGAAGTGCTTCCTCGGCTGGACCATTCCTACCCTCCCTGATCCCGATCCTTGCCACCGCGAACGCTCTCAGCTGTGCGGGCGCGGGAACGACTGGCGGTAGGCGCCCATCGCGCCCTTCTCGTCGATGGCGTGCTCGAAGCCGGTCGCCTTCTTGAAGGCGCTGCCGTCGACGGTGACCGGATACTTGATGTGCTCGAGCGCCCCCGTGGGCAGCTTGGGCAGACCAAAGCGCCCGAGCATCGCGCCGAAGACGATCTCGGGGATCGGGATGTTGGTGCGTCCCGTCTCGCGGATCACCATCGAGAGCGGCACCGGCTGCGGACCTGCAACGTTGAAGACGCCGCGTGGCCGCTTGTCGAGCGTCGTGCACAGCGCGTTCACGACGTCCTGCTCGTGCATGAAGTGGAAAAGCGGATCGAACCCGAGCAACGTCGGCACGCGCTTGCCGCGGAGGAACGACGCGAGCGTTCCGTGGCCGGTCGGACCGAGCGTGTAGACCATGCGCAGCACGGAGGTGACGAAGCTCGGATAGCGCCACAGCGCAGAGCCCGCGTAGAGATCGGCGGCGACGAGATCGGCGAGCTCCGGGAACGACGAAAGCCCCATCGGCGGCTCGTCCTCGTTGTGGAAGAGCGGCGAGTCGGCCGCGGCGCCGTAGTACGTGTGACGCCCGACGAAGACCACGTGCTCGACGCCGTAGGTGTGCGAGTGCTCGAACACCGCGCGCGTTCCGCCGAGGTTGATGCGATAGCGATCCTCGCTCTGCACGACGAGGTGCGTGACCGTCGCCATGTGCAAGACAGCGTTGGGACGCACGCGGCGGAACACGTCCTCGGCGGCGCGCTTGCGGATGTCGATCTCGTGCATCTCGAGGCCGGGAGGCGCATCGCGGAACGGACGGCGATCGATGCCGATGACGTCGTGACCGAGCTCGATGAGACGCTCGGCGAGCATCTTTCCGAGGCGCCCGCCGATTCCGGGAACGAGGACCTTCATGACGTCACCGAAGTCGAGCCGCCACTGCCGGCGGTGACGAGCGGCGGCTCTCCGCGACGGCGGCGGCGACCCTGGTCGATGAGCGACGCGATGCGCTCCTTCACCTTCTCGACGTGCCCGTGGACCACTTCGTCCTCCTCGGAGCCGGTGCCCTCGAAGAACATGGGCTCCGAGTAGTAGACCTCGAGCTTTGCCGGAAGCGGGATGGCGAAGAGCCACGGCGTCACCGGAATGTACGGCACGCCGAAGAGCTTCCCGATCGACACGGCGTTGGAGATGGTCGGGATGGCCTCGCCGCCGCCCAGGAAGGCGAACGGGACGATGGGCGTCTTCATCTTCATCGCGAGCCGCACGAAGCCGGTGCCGAAGTGCACGAGCGAGTAGCGATCCTTGAAGAGCTTCGCGGTGCCGCGCGCGCCTTCGGGGAACACCATGAGCATGCGCTCGTCGGCGAGGAGTCGCTCGGCGTGCTCGGGCAGGCCCGTGAGGTGACCGCAGCGATTCGTGAGCTGCGAGGCGAAAGGGACCTTGTTGAGGAACTTCTCCGCCATGCCCTGCGCGAGGCGCGGCGGGTTCATCTCGAAGAACTGCGAGGCGTGAGTCATCGCGCCGTCGAGCGCGATGCCTCCGGAGTGGTTGCCGACGAGCATCACGCGCCCGTGCTTCGGCACGTGCTCGATGCCGTGCGACTCCACCGAGAAGTAGTACTTGAAGAAGAACTTCAGCGCCGTGAGCGAAGGCCCCAGGTACTGCTTCGAGATCCCGTAGCGATCGACGCCGTACTCGTTGAACGGGATCTCCAGGCGATCCAGGCGCTCGCGGACCTCGGGATCGACAGACCTCCGGATTAATGAGCCAAGCGAGAATCTCATCGTCGGGGCGGACCTCGCGCGGAGCCTACCAGTTGACGCTCGGCCGTCCTCGCGCGAAAACCCGGCGTGATGAAAATCAGCGCCCGAAGGCTCGTACTCGCTCTGCCCGCCCTCACCGTCGGCCTCGCGCTCGCCTCGAGCGCATGCGAGAAGAAGCCCGATGCGGCGCCAGTGCCCGCGACGTCGGCATCGACGACCGCCGTCGCCACGGGCGATGCGCAGGTCGTGGCCGCACGTCCGGCAGGCGTGAAGCTCGACAAGCTCACGCGCGC
>JAYTOQ010000325.1:0-4083 GCA_043747665.1 Polyangiaceae bacterium
AACGCGAAATCGGCCATGATTCACGAGCGATCGTTTCTGTTCTGGCGCCAGAACAGCCGCCGTATCCTGGTCCCATGCCTACCGCGAAGCGCCGGTCGAAGTTGCGTCCTCGTCCTTCCGCGCTCGTGCGCGCGGAGCATGGCGGGGCGCCCGTGCATCTCTCCCCGAGGGAGCGTCAGGTCTTCGGCGAGGCGCTGCGTCTCGGCGCGGATCTCGCCGACGAGGTGGAAGCGAAGGTGTCCGCCTACGGCCGCTGGCTGCTCGAGGCGATCTTCGCGAACGACGCGGCGGAGGCGCTCGACGCGCGGACGAAGAACCCGATCTGGCAGGAGCTCGTGCGTCGCGCCGGCGGCCCGACGCTTCGCGTGAGCAAGCGCATGCTCTTCGTGGCGGTGCAGCTCGCGGCGTACGACAAGCGCATCACCGATCAGACGTGGCGAGGCCTCGACCCGGGCCGCAAGGAGCTTTTGCTGCCGCTCGCGGAGGAGCGCCGCTTGCGAGATGCGGCGCAGCACGTGTCGAAGTTCAACCTCACGCAGACGAAGACGCGGGCCTACGTGGGCGAGCTCCTCGCGAAGGACGGCGAGGCGCCGGTGGTGAGGTTGACCGCGCCGCTACTGATGGGGCGCATGAAGAAGATCCGCGAGACCCTGGGCGGCGCGGCGGTGCTGCGGAAGATCCGCACGCTGCACGGTGAGATCGAGGCGTCAGAGCGACAGGCGCTGGCGGGGGAGATCGACAAGGTGCGCGAGGTGCTGACGGCGATCGCGCGCGAGGTGCGCGGCCGGTGAGCGAGCCGATGACCGCGGCCAGCTCATGATGATGCACGTAGGCGCGCCGGTCCCCAGCACGCACGAGCAGAGCCCGGGGCTGAATCCGGCGATCGACGTCGTGACCAGGCAGCTCGGGCGGACCGGGTCTGCAGTATCGTCCGCCCGTATCTGGAGGCGCTCGCATGACAAGGGCGCCGACGAACATGGGGGCGTCCGTCCGTGCGCAACTTCCGAAGCTCGCGAAAGAGCGGCGAGAGGACTTTCAGCTCCTGCTGTCGCGCGACCTCGAGCTGCGGGGGTTCGGTGATCCCGCCGAGCCGCGAAGCGACCTCAGAGGACGAGCCACGTCGTGAACGACGAGGTGTACGTGGCGCTGCCGTCGTAGGTGGGCTCACCGCACGACGCGGCGAGAAAGCGCGAGCCGTACGTCGTCTTGGCCTTGTGATGGCGTTGTCGCAGGCCTTGGTCCATGAAGCCGCGGCGTCGCTCAGGTAGATGGGCGTCGCTCCCGGTCACGTAGGTCGTCTGCGAGACAATCTTGCGCTCGGTGAGCTTCGGCTCACCCGTGGTCACCGCCGCGTCCTGCGAGGGCACGCTGCAACCGGCGAGGGCAGCGAAGGAGGCGAGGGCCGTATGGGCGAAAGCTCCGAGAAGCGATGAGCGTGCGGCCGATCCAGGCAGTGCGCGAGCCACGCCCGCAGGCGTGTGTGAGCGCTTCGTTACTTGTCTCGCTTGTCGAGCGGTCGGCTGCCGGTCTTCGATGCGAACCATGCGGAGCCCACGTGGCGGGGCAGGGTCGACGCGAAGAGGCAGTCCCTCAGGCTGTTGAGATCGCTGGTCACGGCGCCGTGACTCAGCTGGGTCTTGATGCTCACCGCTTCGGCGAGCGTCAGCTGTTCGCGTGAGAGCGTGCCTTCGACGATCTCGTCGACCGTCTTGACGCCTGCCGTGGTCAGCTCGGCGAAGAGCGCGCGGGTGTTCGTCTCGGTCGTACCCGCCGTGTAGTACGACACCAGCTTGTGACGGCTCTTCATCGATTTCCCCTTACCGGCGAGGACCCACTTCTTGAATGCCTCGACGTCGGCATACAGCGCGTCGAAGAGGTAGACCTCCTGGACGCCGAGCTGGCCTTGCGTGAGGGAAGCCGCCGCGGCGTGATAGCCGCCCGAATGGGCGGAGATGCATACGCTTCCGACCTGTGGACGCGCGGGAAGGCGAGCGTCACCGAGCGCGTGCCGAGCGGAGGCGAGATTGAGTGTCGCGAGGGCGTCGGTGACGAGCCTGGCGAATCCGCCTTCGAGCTCGAGCTTTCCGGCGGCGGGGCTCAGCGTGTGCGCCGCGAGCTCCGGGACGAGGAGCACCGCGTTTTGCTTGCTGTCGTGAAACTGCTCGCGCAGCTGATGCTTCTCGACGGTCTGGTCGACGTCTCCATTGAGCCCGTGAAAGTGAACGACGACGGCGACCTTGCCGTCTTCCTCGGCGCGGAAGCGATGGGAGACGAACGCGAGGACCGTCGCGTCCTTGTAGGGGCTCCCGGGCGCGGGGAAGGGACTGGCCTGGAGCTCCATGTGGATCGTGACGCCGCGCGCTCCGGGAGAGATCTTGAGAACGCGCGATTTCTTGATCGAGCCGTCGGCCGCGCGGTTGTCGTCTGCTGGCGCCGCTGGGCCGGGCTCATCGCCGCGCGCACGGTCAGCCCACATCGCGGCGCTGGCGACGATCCCCATCAGGGCGGCTCGGCGGGAGACGGGCATGATTCGCGAGAAACCATGGCGGAAGCGCGGCCCGTGTCAAAGCGAAAGTGCGCCCGTCCTGGCCATCGTACGCCCGCCGACACGACCGCCGAGCGCGGTGCGCAGAGGCCGCCCGCGATCACCTCCTCGTGCGACGACGACATGAGGACGCGCGTGCGATAAGCGCCGAGGCCCCGAGCTCGCGCGAGCTCGAAGCCTCGTTGCTCCGTTCTTCCGGATTCGTCGCGTGCGGCTCAGTAATGCTTGCAGATGCAGGCCTTGACCGAGACGCTGCACGAGACCGCGCGGCACCTCGCGCGCACCGCGAACTCCGAGCCACTACTATCGCCGCCGCTGCTCGTGTCGGCGCTGGTCGTGTCGGCGCTTGCGCTGGTCGTGTCGGCGCCTGCGGCTGCTCCCGTCGTGTCGGCGCCTGCGCCGCTCGTGTCGCTTGCGCTGCTCGTGTCGGCGCCTGCGCCCGCCCCGGTCGTGTCGCCGCTCGACGTGTCGAGGTTGTTGTCGGTGTTCCCGGTGGGCAGCGGGTCGCCCTGACCAGACGCGTCGGCCGTCGGCGCGCTCCCCGCAGGATCCGGGCTCGCGCCGGACGCTGAAGGATCGCTGCTCGAGGTCGACGGATCGCTTCCGTTCGCCGGGTCCGCGGACGCGGGATCGCTGCCCGCCGACGGAGCCGATGGGTCCGACGGCGTCGATGGGTCTGACGGCGTCGATGGGTCTGAGGGCGCCGAAGGGTCTGAGGGCGTCGAAGGGTCTGAGGGCGCCGAAGGGGACGGCGCCGACGGATCAGCAGGGGCGCCGGAAGCCTTCTTCCATGCCTGGTCGGCGGCGCTTGCGACCTGCGAGGCGCCGCCGAGGATCGCAGCGGCGCCGGCGGCTACGGCCCCGATGGTCGCCGCGCCCGCCGCGACGCCCTGACCTCCGGGAATCACCGCTGCGATGGCGGCGACGCCGCCGGCGATCGTCCCGACGCCGGCGGCGGCCTTCGACGCGATGTCGAGGTACTCCGCCGTGTCGCCGAGAAACGAGTAGGCCGTCTGCCTCGCGTGAAAGTGGTGCCAGTCGGCGGAGAACGCCGTAGCGTGCGCGGGCCAGCTCGCAGGCAGCGTGCGCGGCCCGAGCGCCCCCGTCTTCGTATCGAACGCAAACGATCCGCGCTGGGCATAGCTCTCGATGCGGACCGCGCTGCCGCCGCTGTGGATCAGCGTCGAGAACAACACCTGACCCCTCGCATTCGCCCCATCGATGACGACGTTGTTTCCCGACTCCATCGTCAGGTGCCAGCGCGTGATGCCGAGCTTTGTCTGCGTCGCCTTCGAGGCTGGCGCCGAGAACACCTTGCTGTGCGTCACCACCGTCGCCTTCTGCGGGAGCGGCGGAGGAGCGGCAGGCGCGCACGCGACGCCGAGCGAGCCGAACAGGCAGAGCGTGAGCGAGAGCAGCTTTTGTTTCATCATGGCGTTCTCCAATTCGGGACAGGACTCGGACGCTCTCGTCTTCGTCCGCGCGCTGGGGCGTGGACGAAAGAGGTCTGGACGCGCAGCGGTGGCGAGCTGCGCCGG
>JAYTOQ010000326.1:0-6271 GCA_043747665.1 Polyangiaceae bacterium
GCCACGACCGGCGGCGGCGCGACCGCCGGCTGCGGAGCGAGATCGAACGTCGGGACCGGGGCGGGCGCGGTCGCGCCGCCTGCCTGCGCGCCGACGTGCGCGCCGGCGAGGTTGCGCACGTCGGGGAGGGCCGTCGTATCGGCGGCGGCGCTTCGGAGCGCGATGGTCCCGACGACGAGCAGAGACAGCAGCCCGACGCCGGCGGCCAATGCGCCGAGTACGCGACGGCTGAGACCGAACCGCGAACCGAAGATCGGCGCGACGCTCTCCTCGAACCGCTCGGCGACGTGCCCTTCGGCAGTGACATCCGGATCGAGAGGAAGGGGACCCATGGCAGGAGCCGCGGCTCCGGCGGCCGCACGAAGATCGGACGCCACCGAGAGCGAGCTCGGCTCGGAGATCCGCCTGGCCGAGCTCACGGACGCGAAATCGACGGCTGCGGTGGCGGAGAAATCGTAGTCGGAGAGCAACGTGCGCCGCGGTCCGCGGAGGATCTCACCGACGTTGAGCTGTGACGGCGGGCGGCCTTCCTGGTCGAAGACGATCCAGGGGGTCGAGGGCTCGCGGAGGAAAGCGCGCACATCGCTGTCGATGCGTCGACGATCCGGGATGGACACGACAGGCGCGACAGGGATGTCGGTCGCCGCGTCGCTTTCCCGATTTTTCGGCCCTTCAGGTGCTGCCGGGTCGCCCATGCTGCCGCTTCGTGCAAGTCCGGATCCAACCCCGGTCGTCGCGCAGCGTCAGAATCCAGGCCTGGCAGACGGCGAACCAGCAGTCGCGCAGCAGCGGAAGCCGGTCGAATAGTCCCAGTACCGCGCCTCGTGCGCCGTCGTGACGTAGTCGCAGCCGTGGCCGTTCAGCCACGCGTCGACGTAGTAGCCGCCACGCCGTCGGCGCCGCCGTCGCACGAGCTACGGGCTGCCGGGGATCGGGAAGTTCGGGAGCGGCGCATCCGCCGGGTCCGGCTTCGGTGCGGAGACCTTCGGCGCCGTCGCCGCGTCGGGCTTCGTCGCAGCAGATTTCTCCGCAGGCTTGTCCGCGACCGGCTTCTCCCCGGACGCGGCGGCGTCGGCGATCGGCTTCGCGACCGGCGCTGCGGGGTCGACGGCCGCGGGCTTCGTGCTCGGTTTCGCGGCCTTCAGCGCGGGATCCGGGAGCGGCGGGATCTCGTCGAGGCCGATGGCAGTCTCCGCCGGCGCCGCCGCGGCGTCGGCACCGTGCGTCTTGCCCGCGAGCCGTCGTGCGTGCGCGTGGACCTTTGCGGCGGCGTGACCGCGTACGCTGGGCGCGCTGGCGGTCGCAGGCGCGGCGTTCGTCGGATCTGCGCCCGGAGACGCGGGGTCCGTCGTGTCCACGTTCTGCGCGGGCGCCACGGCCGTCCTCGCTCCCGTTGCGGCGGGCAGGACCCCCGATGTGATCGTTGCAGTCTGCACGGGATCGTGCGCGGCCGTCGCCGGGGTAGCGGCGGGGTGCGGGATCAAGATGCTCGCCGCGACCACGCTCGCCGCGAGCACCACGCCCGCCATCACGAGCCCGGTCCGTCGCGGGCGCGCCTCGATCTGCTGAAGAAGTCCGCCGCTCAACGGCAAGGGATCCACCACTGCCTCCTCCGGCGAATACGCATCGTCGTGACCAAGGAGCGCGCGGAGCTCGCCGCGCAGCTCACGTGCCGAGGCAAACCGATCCTCGGGGCGCTTGCGCATCGCCTTCAGGCAGATGGCCTCGAGCCGCGAGTCGACGCCCGGGTTGAGGAGACGCGGCCGCGTCGGCTCGTCGTTCACATGCATGAAACAGGTGCCGAACGCCGTCGAAGAGTCGAACGGGACCTTGCCCGTCATGAGATGAAACAGGAGCACGCCCATCGCGTAGATGTCGCTGCGCGCGTCGAGGGCGTCGCCTCGCGCCTGCTCCGGCGACATGTACTCCGGCGTTCCGACCACGACGCCCTGCGCGGTCACGCTCGGCGCGCGCGAGCCGCCTTCGAGGAGCTTGGCGACGCCGAAGTCACAAACCTTCACGATGTCGTGCGTGCGTCCCTCGTCGTCCTGGCCCTCGAGGACCATGATGTTCTCGGGCTTGAGGTCGCGGTGGATGACGCCGATATCGTGCGCGACGGCGAGCGCGGCCAGCGCCTGGCATGCGATGTCGACGATGCGCGCCACGGGAAGCGGGCTCGCCTCCTCGATGATCTTCGCGAGCGTCTTGCCGTCGACGTACTCCATCGCGATGTAGAGGAGGCCGTCGGGCTCCTCGCCGAAGTCGATCACGCGCATCGAGCTGGGATGGTCGACGCGCGAAGCCGCCTGCGCCTCACGCAGAAACCTGGCCGCGAACATCGGCTCGCCGGCGAGCTGACTGTGCAGCACCTTGATGGCGAGGGTAGTCCCGAGCGTCGTCTGCCTGGCCCGGTACACGGCGCCCATCGCGCCTTCGCCAACGATGGTTTCGAGGCAGTATTTCCCTGCGATCGTGCGCCCGACGAGTGCCTCCTGCTTCATGAAGCGAGACGGTACCGGAGCTCGCACGGGTGGGCCATTTTACGGGGGAGAGCATCGCCGGAATGCGGCCCCGTGACCTCATCCATAGCCCGATGACGTAAGCTCGCGCGTCATGGCGGCGAAGGCGAAGGCGAGCACGAGGACGCCCAAGCCGAAGAAGGCCGGCGCCTGGAGCTCGCACCCGATCATGCCGACGGCGCCCGAGAACGAGAAGCGGCTCGCCAGGCTGCGCGCCATCGCGCTCGGCATGCCGGCCACCGACGAGGCCATCAACCACGGACGTCCGTGCTTCCGCGTACGCGAGAAGACCTTCGTAATGTTCCTCGACAATCACCACAGCGACGGCCGCGTCGCGATCTGGTGCAAGGCCCCGCCGGGAGCCCAGAGCATGATCGTCGAAGCCGATCCCGAGCGCTTTTTCGTTCCTCCGTACGTCGGCCCGAAGGGATGGATCGGCGCGCGCCTCGATCGCAAGCCGGACTGGATGGCCATCCGCGCGCTCGTCGAAGAGAGCTACGCGATGACGGCGGAGCCGAAGACTCGCAAGCGCTGACGCGCGCCGCACCTGCGCGTCGCACGAAGCGTAGACCTCTGCCACAAAGGGCCAATGGACGTGACGCGTGTACCCGCGGCGCTCGTCCGCGCCGGCGCGCGCGATCGCGGAAACTCCTTTTTTTGCGAGTGATCCGAACGGCGCGCGAGCTCTCCGCTCGCGTTCACGTCTGGCGCGCGTGTTGCTGAGGGTCGCCGCGCCAGCAAGGCACGGAGGATTGTCATGAAGAAGGTACTCGTCGCATTGGTCTGCACGCTCGGAGCCGCCGCGTGCGGAGAGAGGCGTCCGGCGGAGGATCCGTCGACGACGTCGATGTCGGTCACGACGGAGACGACGACCGTCCGCCCGAACACGAACACGAACACGAACAAGGCGAGCGGTGCCACGTCGGCCACGTCGAGCGCGCCGCGCACCACGACCACCGGATCCGCGGACGGGCTCGACACGACCCGCCCGGTCCGCAACGAAGCCATGTCCGGCGCGGCCACCGGCGGCGCGGGCAGCACGGCGGCGGCCACAGGCGGCACCGCCACGGGGTCGACGGCTCCGTCGACGGACAACCCGGGCGTCGCGGACGGCACCAAGGATGCCACCAACACCAAGATCAACGACCGCGACCGTCACGGCGCGCTGACCCCGATGGATCAGGGCGGCGGAGCAGACCGCGACATCACCGCCGCGATCCGTCGCTCGGTGGTCGCCGACAAGGCACTCTCGTTCACCGCGAAGAACGTGAAGATCATCACCGTCGGCGGCAAGGTCACACTGCGCGGCCCCGTCAAGAGCGACGACGAGAAGTCGGCCATCGAGGCCAAGGCCAAGGCGGCGCCCGGCGTGTCGTCCGTCGACAACCAGCTCGAAGTGAAGAAGTGAATTTTCGGATCTCGTCGAGAGATCCCCAACTCGTAACGAACGGAGGAACGTCATGAAAAAAGCCGTCATGTGCATCGTCCAGCGCCACGATCAGGCCGAGGCGATCGTCTCGCAGCTCCAGTCGTCGGGGTTCTCGCCCAACGACATCTCCGTCCTCTTCCCCGACAAGCAAGGCACCCACGACTTCGCCCACGAGCACAACACGAAGGCGCCCGAAGGCGCGGTCGCGGGTGCGGGCACCGGCGGCATCCTCGGCGGAACGGTTGGTCTGCTCGCCGGCCTCGGCGCGCTCGCCATCCCCGGCCTCGGACCCTTCATCGCTGCGGGCCCGCTCATGGCGGCGCTCAGTGGCGCGGCGCTCGGCGCCGGCGTCGGCGGCCTGACTGGCGCGCTCATCGGCATGGGCATCCCCGAGATCGAGGCCCGCAAGTACGAGGGCAAGATCAAGGGCGGCAACCTGCTCATCGCGGTGCACGTCGAGACGCCCGAGCAGCGCAAGCGCGCCGCAGACGTCATGAAGATGGCCCGCGCCGAGGACATCTCGGTCGTCGACGAGAAGGCTGTCCCGAACAGCGCTCGCCCCGTCTGATCGACCCAAGCGACGATCGCGTGTGAATACCGAGGAGGCTCGGTGCCCGACGCCGTTCCGGCGGCCATCCCTCCCCTGCGCATCCGCTTCCTCGGCGTCGACGGCTTCCTCGTCGAGGCCGGTGACGACGCGATGCTCAGCGCGCCGCTCTTCACGCGCCCGTCGATGATCGCCGCGTCGGCGGGACGGGCATTCCGACCACCTCGGACGCTGCGCTCGCCGCCTCGATGCTGCCGGCATCGGCGCTCGCCAACGTGCGCGCGGTGATCGCGCGCCATGCGCACTACGATCACCTGCTCGATGTGCCCGCGGTCATGAGCCTCGCGCCCAACGCCAAGCTCTACTCGAACGTCTCGGCGCGGAACCTCCTTGCAGCGTTCGCGCCCGATCGCGCGCCGAAGTGCAGGGGAACGCCGGCGGCAGCAAATCCCATAGCGCGCACCCGCGTCGTCGCCGTCGACGACCCTGCGGCGAGCACCGTCGACTAGATCGGCCCGGTGCACTACGGCGCGGGCGACGTCACCGAGGAGCAGTGCACGCCGCCCGCCAACATGAACGAGTGGCGCGAAGGACGGACCGCCGCGTACGTGGTCGACTTCCTCGATCCGAAGACCGACGTGCCGCTCTATCGCGTCTGCTATCAGGACGCACCGTCCGGCTCACCCGTCGGTCACGTGTCGGCCGCGTTGCTTGCCGACAAGCGCGTGGACGTCGCGCTCATGTGTGTTGGGACCTACGACTACGTCGACGACGCGTCGCCCGCGCTGGCGCTTACCGCGCTACGCGCTGGGCGGACACTGCGAGGACTTCTTCGGCAGCCTCGGCAGCCTCGCCGCCGCCGCCGCCGCCGTCGCACGCCGTCGCCGATCCCGAAGCTCGAGAGGCCAGCGGCCCTACGCCAGGCGCCCGCGGTCGTGCGGGAGCTCGAGATGCGAGACGTCGGGACCGACCGGGACGATCCGGTGCGGATTCACCGTGGTCTGGCTCCAGTAGTAGTGCGTCTTGATGTGATCGAGCCGGCACGTCTTCTTGACGTCGGGCACCTGGTAGATGTCGCGCAGGTAGCCGGACAGGTTCGCGTAGTCCGCGATGCGGCGCACGTTGCACTTGAAGTGCGCGTAATAGACGACATCGAAGCGTAGAAGCGTCGTGAACATCGCGACGTCGGCCTCGGTGAGCGTCGCGCCACAAAGGTAGCGCTGCTTGCCGAGCACCGCGTCCCAGCGATCGAGCGCGGCGAAGACGTCGTTGCACGCCTCCTCGTAGGCCTCCTGCTTCGTGGCGAAACCGGCGCGGTACACGCCGTTGTTGACCGGCGTGTAGATGGCATCGAGCGTCTTGTCGATGGCGGGCAACAGCTCGGGCGGCGCGAGCGACGTCTTCTTCGTCGCGTGCGCCTCGAACTGCGTGTCGAGCATGCGCATCACCTCGCGCGACTCGTTATTGACGATGGTCTTCGTCTGCTTGTCCCACAGGATCGGGACGGTGACGCGGCCGCTGTAGTGCGGGTCGGCCGCGACGTACACGTCGCGCAGGTAGTGCTTGCCGAGGAGGGCATCGGGCTCGTCCTTCGCGAACACCCATCCGTCGTCGCCCATGTGCGGGTCGACGACGGTGACCCCGACGGCGTCCTCGAGCCCGCGCAACGCGCGTACGATCAAGGTGCGATGGGCCCACGGACACGCGTACGAGACGTAGAGATGATAGCGACCCGCCTCGGCGGCGGTGACGGGGGCGCGGAACTTGGTCTGCGGC
>JAYTOQ010000327.1:0-4644 GCA_043747665.1 Polyangiaceae bacterium
ATGCTGGCAGCTGAAGCGGCGTGGCGGGTCATCGCCTCGATGCGCGCGCGGACCTCGGGCGTCAGCTGCATGGTCTCGGTTTCGTCCTCCTCGTCAGTGCGCGGCTTCGAACGCGAGAGCGCAGCCGCGATGTCGCCGCCGCGGGACGTCGCCGCCGGATCCTCGTGCTCGAGCACCACGTCGATGTCGATGTCCATGTCGACGGCGCTCGGCGGACGCAGCGTGCGCACGGGGTGCTCGGCCGAGGCCTCGTCGACGATGTGGGGCGGCACGGACACTGTCACGTCGAGGTGCTCCTCCGCCTTTACGCCTGCGGCCGGTCGCGGCGCCGGCATCGGCGGGCTCGGAGGCGCTGTGCGCATCGATGCCGAGCCGCGCCGCGGCGCCTCGAAGACGCCGCGGAGCTCGTCCTGCATCTCGCGCGCAGACGCGGGCCGCGCTCGAGGGTTGCTCGAGAGCGCACGCATCAGGAGCGCGCCGAGATCCTCGGGCACGTCGGGACGGAGCACGGTGAGCGGCGTCGGCTGGCCCTGCGCGATGTGGGCGAGCAGCGCGTTCCAGGTCGACCCGTGGAAGGCCTTCTGCCCGGTGAGCGCCTCGTAGAGGATCATCGTGGCGACGAAGATGTCGCTCGCCGGCTCGAGCCCGTGCTCGCTGCGCGTCCGCTCCGGCGAGAGATAGTAGGGGATCGAGAGCACGCCGGAGCCGTCGTTCGCGCCCACCACGGCGCGGAGGCCGTCCCACTGCGGCTGCACCTTCTCGAGCGGGATGAGCCGCGAGAGGCCGAAATCCAGCACCTTCAGCACCGGGCGGCAGCCCCGCCGCTGGGTCAGGAGGATGTTCTGGGGGCGCAGATCGCGGAGCAGCAGATCGCGCGCGTGGACCGCCTCCATCACGGAGAGGAGCTGCATCATCAGGTCGACAGCGGCCGCGACGGAGAAGCGCTCGCGGCCGAGGCGCGAGGCCAACGTGTCGCCCTCGAGGCGCTCCATCACGAAAAACGGAGCGCCGTCGGGCAGCGAGCCGATGTCGAACACCTCGCACAGCGAGGGATGCGAGACGCTGAAGGCCAGGCGCGATTCGTTGTGGAATACACGCCGTACGGTGTCGAGCGAGGTGAAGCGCGGCCGCAGGACCTTCATCGCGGCGTTGCGCGCGAAGTGGACGTGGACGGTGCCGAAGACGGTACCCGTCGAGCCTTGGTTCAGGATGTCGCGGATCTGGTAGCGCTCCCCGACGACCGTGCCGACGAGCAGCTCGTCCTCGTTGACGAGCGTGTACGACGCGCTGCCGAGTCGCCCGCCGGTGACGGGACACATCGTGACATAGGCTTCGTGGAGCTGGCCGCAGTGGCCGCAAGCTGCCGCCATCTACCCCGGAGCGTAGCTCAGTTTCGGCGACCTCATCGAGGCAGCTCGATCTTCGGCTTGCTCGGGTGGCGTTTGTAGAGGAGGAGCGTGCGTCCGAGGACCTGCGCGAGGGTAGCGCCGGTCTTCGCCGCGAGCTCGGGCCCCGCCTCCTTGCGATCGATCGGGCACTCGCTGCCGACCTTCACCTTGATGAGCTCGTGCGTACGCAGCGCTTCGGTGGTGGCGGCGACCAGCGCATCGGTGATGCCGTCCTTGCCGATCTGGACCACCGGGTCGAGATGATGGCCGAGGCCGCGCAGGTAGCGGATCCCGCTGCCCTTGACCGGGCCGGCCGGGTTCGACCGCTTGGGGAGGCCGTCCTCGCCGGTGCCGGGCTTGCTGCGGACGTCGCCGGTCTTCTTGGTGATGCGCGCCTTCATGCGCGTCCGTCGGGCGCCGCCGGACTTCTTGACCCTGCCCTGGGCCTCGCCCTCGGGGGTCGCGCCGGCAGCGGCGCTGCGCGCGCCGCCCACGCGCCGCGGCGCACGCCGTCCTTGTTCGGCGCGTGCGTCGGGGGCGCCGGGTGCGCCGCGTTCATCGCGCGCGCCGCCGCCGTCGCGCTTGCCGCCGCCTTCACGTCGGGGCGCGCTCACTTCGTCACCTGCGGAACCGTTCGCATCGTCTTGAACTCCTTCTCCGGATCCACGACCGTCACCTCGCCGTAGCGCGCGAGCTCGGGGGCGATCACGTCCGCGTCTCCCGCCACGACGATGATCGCCTGCTGCGTCGTATACAGCTTCTTCGCCGCGGCTTCCGCTTCGACGGGCTCGACGGCTCGCACTTCCTTGCGATACGCGTCCCAGTAGCCCTCCGGCAATCCGAGGGTCTCCTGGGTGACGACCATGTCGGCGATCGATCCGATGGTTTCCATGCGGATCGCGAAGATGTCGCCGAGGAAGCGGCGCGCGCCCTCGGTCTCCGCCGCGGTCGGCGGCGACGCGGTCATCCGCGCGAGGTTCTCCAGGAGCCCGGCCACGGCCTGGGCGGTCTTGCCGGTCTCGGTGCCGGCATACACGACGAGCGGCTGCTCACCATGCGCCACCTCGAGGATCTGTGCGTTCGTGCGGTAGGCGAGCGAGCGCTGCTCGCGGACGTCGCTGAAGAGCCGGCTCGCGACGCCGCCGCCCAGCACCTGGTTCGCCACTCGCACCGCAGCCCAGCCGGGCGTCTTTCGCGCGGGAGCGATCATCGCGACGTAGATGTCGGACTGGACGCTCTTCGGACGATGCGCGATGAGGACACGCGGCCTCGGCGGCGCATGCGGCGGTGCAAGCTCCACCCTGGGTGGGTCGCCGCCGGTCCAGCTCCCGAAGGTCCTCTCGGCGAGCGCCTTCGCGGTCGCCGCGTCGACGTCTCCCGCGACGACCAGCGTCGCGGACTTCGGCACGTAGAAGCGCCGGTGGAAATCGCGGATGGCCGCGCCGTCGACCTTCGCGACTTCCGAAGGCACGAGGCTGTACGTGCCGTACGCGCTCTTCTCCGGGAAGAGCTCGCGGAACACGAGCCGGCTCGCGGTGTACGCGCCGCTCGAGCGAGCCTCGTCCTCGAGCTCGTCGACGGTGCGGGCCTTCAGCTTGCGGAGCTCGTCGCCGTCGAAGCGTGGCTCGCGCACCACCTGCGAGAGGATGGAGAGCGCCTCGGGGAGCTGGTCCTTCGTCACTGCCATCGACAGCACCGTGGCGTCGAAATCGGTGCCGACCGAGAGATCCGCGCCGAGCGTCTCCACGCGCCGGAGGAGGTCCGCGCTCGACATCGCGCGCGTGCCGCCGTCCTTGAGCATGTCGCCGGTCAGCGTCGCGACACCCGGCGTTGCGCCGTAGCCCGAGCCTGCGCGCACGAGCACGCGCACCTGCACGATGGGCAGGGCGCGCGACGTGACCACGTCGACGCCCATGCCGTTCGCGAGCTTGCTCGTCGCGACGGAAGGGAAGGGCGACTCCTTGAAGGCGCCGGATGGCGGCGCGCTCGAGCCTCCACCAGGCGCCGACAGATCGGCGCGACGCGCGCCGTCGGACACGGGGATCTCGACCTTCTTCGGCCCGAAGGACGCCGCTGGCGGCGGACCGCAGGCGGCAGCGGATGCGACGAGGAGCGTGATCGCAAGGGGCGCGAACGGAAAGCGCGCGAACGGAAAGCGCGCAAACGGAACGGGAGAGCGCGTCATCTCTTGTCCGCCCGGTCGCTCTTCTCGCCGGGCTTTACCTCGACGGTGCTCCGTCGTGCCGGCGTCAGGTACCTGGCGACGACGCGCTTGATGTCCTCTCGGCTCACGGCGAGGTACTTGTCGAGCTCTACGTTCAGGACCCCGGCGTCACCGCGATAGAGCTCCATCTCCGCGAGCTTCTGCGCCCGCGCGAAGTTCGACTGCAGCCCGAGCAGGAACCGCGCACGCATGCGGTTCTTGAGCTTCCTCATATCGTCGTCGCTCGGTCCGATGCGAGCGACGTCCGCGACCTGCGCGTCGACGAGCTTCTGCACCTGCTCGACCCGCGCGCCGCTGGCGAGCTTGACGTCGATCTCGAACATGTCGGGTCCGCGGTTCCCGGCCGTCTCCGCGCCGGCCTCGACGGCGACGCTCCGCTCGCGCACGAGCGTGCGATGGAGGCGCGAGCTCTCGCCGTCGCCGAGGAGCATCGCGGCGAGCACGAGCGCGTAGTGATCGGCCTCGTGCGTCGGCGGGATCGCCCAGCCGCTGAAGACGGCCGGCAGCTTGGCGTGCGCGTCCTCGACGACGGCGCTCCGCGGCGTGGACTGCTCCGGCATCACCGGCGGCTCGTAGCGTGGCACGTTGGGCTGCGCGTGAGCGTCGCCGAAATAGCGCTTCACGAGCGCCAGCGCCTCGCTCTCCTCGAAGTCGCCGGAGATCGAGACGACCGCGTTGTTCGGCGCGTAGTAGGCGTCGTGGAAGGCGCGGACCCAGTCGAGCTGCGCGCCGTCGAGGTCGCGCATGGTGCCGATGGAGGGGTGCTCGTAGGGCCAGAACCCATGAAAAACCAGCTCTTCGAGGCGGATCGAGGCCGGCACGTACGCCGCGTTCTCGACGCGCATGCGGTACTCCTCCTTCACGACGCTGCGCTGGTTCTCGAAGTTCTTCTGCGAGACGTCGAGCGACTTCATGCGGTCGGCCTCGAGCCAGAGGCCGAGGGCGAGCTCGCTCGACGGGAGCATCTCGAAGTAGTTGGTGCGGTCGGCGGTGGTCGTCCCGTTGAGCTGCCCGCCGTGGCTCGTGACGAGC